>PUOB01000033.1 GCA_003551985.1 Desulfobacteraceae bacterium
CAAGAAGATCTTCCCCGCCCATCTGTTCCCAGACAACAAAATCAATATCCCTTCGATCCGCAATTTCCTGTGCCATGTTTCATTCCCTTTCAAAAAAGTGACGGCGTCGTTAAAAGCCATTTTGGAACGGCAAAGCAATACCCAAGATTCTTTCTTATATTTTTCGGGGAGGCAAAGTCAATTATTAACCTAACGAACGTTCGTTTTTTTTATCAAGGGACTGAAAAAGTTGGTGAATGAGCGGCTGATACCACACGCGAAGGTCCAGGCTTTCAAAAAACCCGTTGTGCCCGCCATGGTCCGGCATGACAAGGCGGGGGTTTCCATTGAAACGGATGCCGCGGAAATCATCGCCGGGAATAATGGGGTCGTCTTTTGCGGAAATGACGGTCGTGGGAACACCTATTTTTGCCAGTGCATTGTCAGAAATCGTGTAGCTGTCGAAATATTCCGACGGGTCCCTGAAGCGGCTGTATCGCTTCAAAAGGATCGCCGTAATATCATAGATGCTGCCCAGTTCATATATATCCTTGAAATCATATTTTCCCGGAAATACCGCCTGCTTCTTTACAAGCGATTTGCGCCATTTTCTCAGAAAATAATACCTGAACGACGGACGGGCGTCGATCAGCCGGGTTGCTTGCGCAGGATCGATGACCGGGCTTATGGCGACGCCGTGGGCCAGGTTTGGAATCGGCCGGATATCGGCATGTATGGCAAGGCGGAGGATGTAGTTGCCGCCCAGGGAAAACCCGACCATGAAAAACGGCCGGTCCGGTTCAAGCCGTGCGGCATAGCTGACCGCGTCAAAAACCTCCTGGAAAAGCGAGCCGAAAAAAAGCCCGGTGTTCAAATGGTGACTGTTCCCGTGGTCCCTTAAATTCAGCCGGAAAACGGAATACCCGCGGTCGTAAAAATAACGCCCCGTGCAGCGGACGTAGGTCGATTCCGAATTTCCCTCCCAGCCGTGCAGTAAAAAAACGATACCGGCGGATCGGGGATGGGGCGAGTAAAATCCCTGGAGCCTCGTTTGATCCGATGTCTCGACAATCATTTCACGGGCCGCGTCTATCATGGGATTTGCCCCCCGGGCCCGAAACGGGGCGCTGGCAAGATAAGACTGAACAAATGGATTTCTCAACATTGCGGGAGGATTAAACTGTGGATAACTGTTCATACACGAGCCTGTTGTTTTGTCACTTGCCTGCGAGCCAGCGGTCTATCCCGTTGATCACATCGAAAAAATCATGCCACGCCGCATAGGCAATGGCATTGTTTTCCAAATATGTCGCCAGGGCGTCGCGCGCAAAGACGAGATCCGCGTGGCGCGCCATGTTGAAGTCCGTAAGGCCGTCGCCGATAACGATTTTCTTGTCCGCATTGTAACGGTCAATCACTGCGGCCTTGTCCACCAGTTCGTCGCCGCCGGCAAAGCGCGAATTGACGCTGAGATATGGGCCGCTCGAGTCGACGTCCACCGCAATCACGTCGTAAACACGCTTCAAAAGGCCGGAAAGCTTTATTTCCACCATTTTTCGAATGCCACCGGATACGATTACCAGGGGGATTTTGTTGTCGTCAAGAAAGTCGATAAGCTCAGCCAGACCCGGACGGAGCGGTATTCCGGAAACAAAATCGACGACCGCCGGGCACTTTTCCGAAGGGATCGACTCGATAAGGGCCGGCACCGCTTCACGCAGGGTCGTCTCTTTCGATAGAATCCGCTGTTTGACGGGTTCCCACTGACCGGGCAAAAAATGCTGAAACACTGCTTCGAGGCTCTCCCGGGCGGTAATGGTGCCGTCAAAGTCGCAAAACACAAATATTTTCCGAGGCGCCGGGCCGGCCATACATAAAGTCCTTTTTTGTGGCATTGTGGGTGATATTTTGGGTTTGGAACGCCCTGTTTCCGAAAGCCCGCAAGCCGCCGTTAAACAATCTCTAATATACTATGACCAGCCGGATGTAAAGAAAGACCGTTGCCGGATTGACAATTGCACGATACGGATTATTCTTATTGACGACTTCGTAAAAATCACTTTCGGACGGCAACGTAGGGCTTTCCGTGTTGCTGCGCACAAAATTCTGACAGATTGTGCGCAAAACCGATATTGGGCGTTTTACAAGGCCGTCGGCCATCAAAGACAAAAAGGGGATACACCAATGGAACTAGCGGAATACTTCGAAAAAACCAAGGGTACCGGGATTTTATCTACAGCGGACAGCGAAGGAAATGTCGATAGTGCAATATACGCGCGCCCCCATATTATGGAAGACGGCTTGTTTGTTCTTCTCATGCGCGACCGGCTTTCATACAGCAACCTGAAGTCGAACCCGAAAGCGGCATACTTGTTTATGGAGCAGGGTCCCGGCTACAAAGGCGCCCGTTTTTTCCTGAAAAAAGTGAAGGAAGATGCGGACCCCGAATTCATCGGCTCCCTTCGGCGGCGGGTTTACCATGAAGATATCACCGGGAAAGAAGACACGCATGCCGTGTTTTTTGAAATCACCCGGCGGCTTCCCCTGGTCGGCTCGGGCGAAAGATAAAAACGGCGGCGCTTAAAGCAACTTTGACCTGAATTCGGCGAGGAACCGGGCGATTTCGGACGCATCCGCCATCTCCCCGACGGCCTCGAGCGCTTTTTTGGCGTCCGAACGACGAATACTGCGTACGAACTGCTTGGCAAGCGGGATAGAAGACGGGTTCATGCTCACGGCGTCGGTCCCCATGCCTGTGTACAACAAGAGGTTGTCCAGGTTTGCCGCGGCCTCCCCGCAGATGCTGACGAATTTATGGTTTTTTCTGCACTTGTCCACTATTTCACGGATCATGCCGATCACGGAGGGGTGCAGGGCATTGTAGCGGGTGGCGACTTTCTTGTTATTGCGGTCCACGGCCAGGAGGTACTGTATCAAGTCGTTGGTACCGATGCTTATAAAGTCGACATATTCGAGCAGCCGTTCAAGTATGAACACGGCCGACGGCACTTCAATCATGATACCGGACTGGATGTTTCGGTCATATGCAACGCCCCGGTCGTCGAGCTCTTTTTTCCCCTTTTCCAGAAGCGTTGACACCATCCGGATTTCCTCAACCGATGTGATCATCGGAAAGAGGATGTTGACGCGGCCATGGGCTGACGCCCGGAGTATGGCGCGAATCTGCGTGGAAAATTCGTCTTCCAGCTCGAGGCTGACGCGTATGGATCGCCAGCCCAGAAACGGATTGTCTTCCCTGGGATAATCAAGGTAGGATAAAAATTTGTCCCCCCCCACGTCGAATGTCCTGATCGTAACGCGCCGCCCCTCCGCGCTTTTAACCATTTTTTCGTACAGAAACGCCTGTTCCGCCTCTGTTGGAAAGGCGTTCCGAAGCAAAAAGGGGAACTCGGTCCTGTAGAGCCCGACATGGTCGGCCCCGTACTTTTTTACCAGCGCCATATCGGACAGAAGGCCAATATTGGCGCCCATGCGGATGGCTTTGCCGTCCAATGTTTCCGCCGGCAGATCCCTTATGGATTCAAGCCGGATAATGGCTTTTTCATCGTCGGCGTCCCGCTTTTCATATTCCTCCCGTATATCGGGCTCGGGATTGACGAAAACCAATCCGGAAGCGCCGTCCAGAACAATGTAATCATTTTGCCGGACTTTGTTCAGCAGCCCTTCCACGCCAATGACAATCGGTATTTCAAGGGACTTTGCCAGTATAACCGTGTGGGATGTTTTCCCTCCCCTTGCAAGGGCGACCCCCTTGAGGTTCGGCTGCCGCACGGCCAGCAGGTCCACCGGGGAAATGTCGGATGCCACGATGATGGTCGGCTGCGTAAACGCCTGCTCCGGATCGTCGGTAATCCCCACAAGATAACCCAGCACCCGGCGCCCTATGTCGAGCACATCCGCCGCCCGCTCGCTCAGGTATGCATCCTCCATTTTCCGGAACATGTCCACGTATGACATGATTGCCTGCTTCAGGGCGTATTCGGCACTCATGCCGTCTTCAACAACCGCGGCGATCTTCTGTTTGAGACCGGGATCGTTTAGAAACATCAGGTGGGCGTCGACAATTGACATTTCCTGGTCGGTCACCCCCCTGCTCAGGCGCAGGACGTCTTTAATCTGCCGGTCCGCCTGTTTGAAAGCGGCCTCAATGCGCTGCATCTCCTTTGCCGGATCCGCCGCATAGGAGCGGAAAACCTGTTCAAAATCGATGTTTTCCTGGATATAGTAGGCGACGCCTTTGGCCACCCGCTCCGAAACCGGCTCCCCCTTTAAGTATTTCAGCCTTTCACCCGGTTCGTCCTGTTCGCGCAGCGCCCTGCTTTCAAGCGTTACCGGCCCGGCGTAATCCTCCAACAGGCCCGTGTAGGCCACCGTCGCCGAAATCTGGCTGGCGATATTGGTAAAAACCGGGATATCGTCTTCCTTTATACGGTTTTCCGATATCGTCTGGATTACCAGCACCCCTAAAACCCGCCGGTGGTAGATCAGGGGAAGGCCCAGAAATGTCTTGTATTTTTCCTCGCCGCTTCTGGCATAATACTTGAAACGGGGATGTCCGGCGGGATCGACCACGAAAACAGGCTTCATTTCCTCGATGGCAAGGCCCGTGAGGCCTTCACTCAAAGCCATTTCAATCTCGCCCACCGATTCCGGGGCAAGCCCGTAGGTGGCCTTCAAGGCCAGCCGGTTTTCCTGGCGGTTGTAAATATAGACGGAACAGACATCGATTTTCAGGCGACAGGCCACCATTTTCACAAGGGCATCCAGTGTCTGTTGTGGACTTTCAGACTGGGTGATCGTCTGGAATATATCCTCCAGTATTTGAATCTGTTCACTTTGCATTGCTGTATTGTCCTGTATCGCCTGCCTGGCGATCCGCGGTTTCACGGTTTTTCTTTTGCAGAAACCATATGGGGCATGCGGACCGATGCTTGCAGTAAAGCTTCGGGTCCCTGCATTCAAGGCACGCCTCGCACAAATAGTGCCCGTATTTCGCGCACCGGTAACTTGTTTCGCTTTCCGGGTGATAAATACACGTATTCAATCTGAAACTCTTTTCAGCCGGCAAACGGGAGCGTGAAATACTCCCGGTCAAGACAAATAAAGGGTACAACCGTATCCTGCATAATCGTTTCCACGCCCTCGGGAATCTTGATTATCGCCGGCGTCCGGGCCATGGCGGCAAGACGGCTCTTCATCTTTTTCGGGTAGAGCGTAATCCGGGCGTCATCAACGACCATATCGCACTGGATGAACTGGGTCCAGTCAAACTGGCCGGAAACGGCGTGAGCCAGTCGACCGTAAAGCCGCAGGTAAGGCGCATGGGTGAAACCGGCCATTTTCAAAATAGCCGGGAAAACGATCATTATGAACGCCGTTTCATTGGATGCCGGCCCCCCGGGCAGACAAAAAACCGGCTTTTTATCCAGGATGCCCATCCCCACAGCCTTTCCGGGCCCCATGCGAACCCGGTGAAAAATCATGTCCCACCCCATATTATCGAGCACCTTGACAACGAGGTCGCGGTCCCCCTTCCATGCGCCGCCCGAAGTGATCACAACGTCCGCCTCAGCCATGAGCGAAGCCAGGGCATTGCCGATATCCTGTTCAGCGTCCCCTGAAAGCCTGAATACCACGTCAAACCCTTCGCATCCAAACCAGGCGTGCTGCAGCGCCAGGTTGCTGGCATAAAGCTTGCCCTCTTTGAATTCGCTGCCCGGCAGAAGCACCTCGGTGCCGGTTGCAAGCAATCCGATTTTCGGGCGCGAAAAAACCGCCACCTCTGAAATCCCGCCGGCAACCACCAGGCCGGCGGCCTGCGGATGGAGCCTGTCACCGGTATCAAGGAGCAATTCGCCGCGGGAAACATCGGCCCCTTTTTCCAGAACATTTCGCCCCGGGCCGGCATCCGCCATGGCAAGTATTTCCGAATCCCCGGTCAAAACGAATTCTTCGGCAATAACAGCATCGGCGCCCGGCGGAACGGGGGCGCCGCTTAAAATACGTACGGCGCTGCCTGTCTCAACCC
This sequence comes from Desulfobacteraceae bacterium, assembly GCA_003551985.1. The sequence continues at coordinate 6,029 of PUOB01000033.1, forward strand.
GGCACTTCCCCTGCTCGCCCGCCGCCACATGCCCGATGACGCTCAATTTTACGGGATTTTGGCGGGAAGCCGCCGTCAAATCCGAAGACACGACCGCATACCCGTCCTTGAGAGAAGCATGAACCGACGGGGAGTCGACCCTGGCATGCAACGGCCGGGAGATGATGCGTCCGACCGCCTTGTCCACCGTGAGGATTTGCTCTTCTACGGCAAAAACATTTTCCATTGCCAACGAAACGGCCGCTTCAAAGCCGATATCAAGGGGCTTGGTCATATTATCAGTATTCTCATTGGGGGG
>PUOB01000322.1 GCA_003551985.1 Desulfobacteraceae bacterium
ACTTCGTAAAAAGTCGGGCTTCGTCTCCGGGTTCACCATGTTTGGTTTGTAGGGGCGAATGATTATTCGCCCTTACTTTCGAAATCGTTAATAATCAAACCGACGTTGGCCGAACTTTAACCGCCGCCTTTCCTCCCCCTGCGCTTCCCATATTTCTGTCGTATTTCTGTTGACAATTTTTTTTAAAAACGATATCAGTTTTTTTTTACTACATTTGGCATGTTTCGTAAAAAGTATCCCTGAATCCGCTTGCCAAAAAAGATTTTTACGAATCAGCCCCAGTTGCGTTGTTGAAAGATATATGCGAAAGCAAACGATAAACCCCAACAGATTGTGACGGAGTACCTATGAGCACACACACGGACAACAACAGCAATGCCCCGTCGAACGAGGCCTCCTCGAAAAAGCACGCTACCGGCTGGGTAATACTTGCCTTCTTTGTCATCGGTTTCGGCTTCAGTCTTTTGAGTGGTTGGGTTGGATTTCCGGATCTGCTTTACAAGGAAGTGCCCCACCCCTTTGACTTCAGCCACCAAACCCATACAGCCGTGGTCGGTGACTGCTCCAGTTGCCACTATTTCCGCGAAGACGGCAGTTTTTCGGGTTCACCCACGCTCCAGGACTGCGATTACTGCCACCAGTTCGTACAGGGGGACACAGAGGACGAGAAAATATTCGTTGAAGAATATGTAATGGAAGGCAGGGAAGTCCCCTGGAATATCTACGCGAAGCAGCCTGACTGCGTTTATTTCTCGCATGCGCCGCACGTGAAAGGGGCCGACATTGACTGCGCCGCCTGTCACGGCGACATCGGGGAATCCGATAGCCTCCGTCCTTACCAGGAAAACCGTCTCACCGGATACAGCCGCGATATATGGGGCTGGGAAATCGCCCGGCTCGGCGAGCCCAAGTATGCCCCGCGCATGAAAATGATGGACTGTGTAGACTGCCACGTGGAAGAAACGGACAGCAAGGGGAGCTGCTTCCAGTGCCACAAATAGATGAAGCTACAAATAGATGCCGCATTGATTCGAAAAATGAAAATTTGTGCTTTGTTATATAAAAAGGGGTAAATCCATGAAAATTGATCGCAGATGTTTTTTGTCACTTGCAGGTGGTCTGGTCGTCGGTCATCTCCTGTCGCCAGTGCCCTGGAAAATGACCGACGATATCGCTATCTGGACCCAGAACTGGCCATGGACGCCGGTTCCCGAGGATGGGCCGGTCAGCTGGAAAAACACGGTATGCACGCTGTGCCCGGGCGGATGCGGTGTAAAGGTACGGATGATCAAAGATCGGGCTGTAAAAGTCGAAGGGCTCGACGATTATCCCGTCAACAAGGGAAGCCTGTGCCCTCTTGGCTATTCCGCATTGCAGTACCTTTACGGCCCCTCCAGGGTCAAATCGCCCATGAAGCGAACCGGCGAACGCGGCGACGGTGCGTTTCAGGAAATCAGCTGGGATGAAGCCGTTGCCGAAGTTTCCGACAAGCTCTCCGAACTTCGCAATAATGGGAACTCCCACAAGGTGGCATGCGTTTCCGGATCGGACCGGGGAACGGTTCCCCTTCTTTTCAAACGCTTTTTAGAGGCTTACGGCTCCCCCAATTTCATAAGAACACCGTCCGGCAGGGATGCCCATGAAGTCGCCGTTTACCTGGCCCAAGGACAAACCGGCAGGAACGTCGGGTTCGACCTGGAAAATTCAAAATTCATCGTGAGCTTCGGCACCGGCCTCCTGGACGGCAGCGGCGCCCCCGGATACCAGTTCAATGCCTACAGCCGGTTCACCAAAGACCACACACTCGTGCAGATCGAGCCCCGTCTGTCCAACACCGCGGCCCGTGCCAATCAATGGCTGCCGGCCAAGCCCGGCACCGAAGGCGCCCTGGCCCTGGGAATGGCGAACGTCATCATCCGCAACAATCTCTACGACGGAAATTTCATTGACAACCACGCCTTCGGTTTCGAGGACTGGACCGATGACGACGGCAACATGCACCAGGGATTCAAATCCCTTGCAGGCGAGTATACCCCGCAAAAAGTTTCGGAAATTACCGGCATCCCCGCGGACCGGATCGAGTCGCTGGGGCGGGATTTTGCCCGGGGGAAAAACGCGGTGGCCATTTGCGGCTACAATGCGGCCGATCTTTCCGCGGATATTGATAAAACCCTTGCCGTTCACGCCTTGAACGCACTGATCGGCAACATCAACAAGCCCGGCGGCATGGTCATATTTTCCGAACCGGACTACGATACCCCGGCCGTCCAAAAGGACCGGACAGCCGAACAAGGGATGGACAAGCCGCGCGCGGATCGGGCCGGAACGGATCAATACCCGCAGAGCCGCTATCTTCTAAGTCTTCTGCCGGAAATTATCAATGAAAGCCCCAATACTCCGGTCGAGGCCCTGCTTGTGGCCGACGCCAACCCGCTCTACACGCTCGAAGACACCGACGCGGCAAGGCGTGCATTTGAAAAAATTCCGTTTATTGTCAGTTTTTCGAGCTTCATGGATGAAACCGCCGAGTTTGCGGATATCATATTGCCGGATCATCATTTTCTTGAGGGATACCGGGATGTGCCCGCTCCGGATGTCGTCGGAAAGCCGGTCACGGGCCTTTCCAAACCGGTGCTGACCCCCCGGTATAATACCCGCCACGCCGGCGACGTGATCATCGACATCGCCAAATCCCTTGGCGGGAGCATCGGCGAGTCATTTCCGTGGAACGATTACAAAAGTTTCCTTGAAGCGGCGCTCAACGACAAATACCAGACACTGGACAACCAGGGATACTGGGTGGACGATCAAAAACCCGTTTCTCCGGCGCAGGCATTTGCCACCAAATCCGGCAAATACGAATTCTACCCGACCCAAAGGCATACCACGGACAACAATGACAAAAACAAGCTCCCCGATTTCCGCCCCGTCGATCTGCCGGGCGACGAAAACAGCAAGGCGCTTTTGCTTGTTTCCTATACCACGCCGCGAATTGCCGCCGGGTCGATTGCCAACCCGCCGTTTATGACCAAGACAATTGATTCAAAGATGTTGAAACACGACCGCGTTTTCATTCAGATCAACCCGGATACGGCAAGGGAAAAAAACCTGAAACAGGGTGATACGGCAATTGTCAAAACACCCGCGGGCGAAGCAACCGTAAGGGTCAACCTGTTCGAAGGCATAATGCCGGGAATGATTGCAATGCCCGGCGGATTAGGCCATACGGCCTACAGCAAATACATCGCCGGCAAAGGGGTCAATGTCAATGCACTGCTAAAGCCCGAGGCTGATCCCGCTTTCGGTTTGAACAGGGCATGGGGTATCCGGGCTTCCCTTCAGAAGGCCTGATAAACCAGGCACTACCGGTTAAACCGTATTTGATACCAACAGCGCAAAGAGGTTTCTGATGCAAAACATACCGACACACACAAAAGGCAGACATTACGGGATGGTCATCGACCTGGACAAATGCACCGGATGCGCTTCCTGCATGGTAGCCTGCTACTCGGAGAACAATGTCTCCTTCAGGGATGAAGAAAGCGTTAAAATGCGCTCCCTGAACTGGATCATGGTCTACAAGCTGACAAACGGCAAACCCCTTCCCGACACCGAAGTCTGCTATCTCCCCCAGCCCTGCATGCAGTGCGACGGGAAGGAATACGGAAAGCCGCCCTGCGTTTCCGTATGCCCTGCAGTGGCGACGGACTTTGACTATCCGACCGCCATCGTCAGCCAGATCTATACCCGCTGCTTTGGCTGCCGGTACTGTATGGCGGCCTGCCCGTACCATGCCCGTCAGTTCAACTGGTGGGATCCGGTCTGGCCGGCGGACATGGAAAAATACCTGAGCCCCAATGTCTCCGCCCGCACCCGGGGCGTGGTGGAAAAGTGTACATTCTGCTACCACCGCTTCCAGCTGGCACGGCAAAAAGCTTACCATGAAGGGGATGGGGAAAATATCCGGGAGGAAGATTACCAGACCGCCTGCACCCAGGCCTGCCCGTCCGGTGCGATCACTTTCGGCAACCTGGACGACCCGGATCATGAAGTTTACAAGCTCAAGCAAAACAAATACGCATTCCGTCTTCTTGAACGTCTTGGAACAAACCCGAGCGTCTATTACCTGTCCACCCGGAAATGGGTGCACATGGCTGCCGACAATTACCTCGAAGGGGAAGTGCCGCCGGCATTCGCGGAAGAAAAGAATTGATAATTTCAAACAGACAGCAAGGAGCTAACAGATCATGACGACACCAGCTATTCCCGAGGGTGTGAAACGCTGCGGCACAGGGCAATTTCTCCTGTGGCTGCTGCCTGCGTTCCTGGTCCTGCTGATGGCCGCATACGCCATGTTTCGGGTCTGGGGTTTTGGACTCAACCAGACCAATATGAATGATGCATACGGTTTTGCCATTTGGATCTGGATGGACCTGGCAGTGATCGCCCTGGGCGGCGGGGCCTTCTTTTCCGGCTTTCTCGCCTATATCGTCGGGGTAAAAAATGTCAAAAACATCATTAATTTTGCCGTCATCCTGGGTGTGGTCTGCTACACCATGGCCCTTCTGCTTCTGGGCCTTGATGTCGGCCAGCCCTTGAGGGGTTGGTTTATTTTCTGGCATGCCAACATCCATTCAATGCTCACGGAAGTGGCGTTCTGCCTGACCATCTACCTGGGCGTCCTGATTGTCGAATTCATACCGGTCTTGCTGGAAAATCCCAAGATTCAAAAGATTCGCTTTTTTCACCACCTCGCCCACAACATGCATGAAATAATGGCCGTATTTGCAGCGACCGGCGTATTTTTGTCCTTCTTCCACCAGGGATCCCTGGGCGGCGTTCCCGGGGTACTTTACGGTCGCCCCTTTGCCTTTCGTGAAGGGCTCTTCATCTGGCCCTGGACCTTCTTTCTCTTTACATGGTCCGCTGCGGCCGTGGGTCCGCTGTTTACCGCAAGCATGTGCCGGCTCACGGAAATCATTACCCGCAAAAGGCTTGTAAAAGATGACGTCTATGAGCTGCTGGCCAAGATTTCCGGATGGATGCTGCTGACCTATATCATTGCAAAAAGCATCGACACCATCTACTGGGCCACGGTGACAGCGCCGGCAAGGGGCTTCACGCTCATGGATTTTTACTCCAACAATCCCATGTACGGCATCTGGATGCTGATCGCCGAAATCTTCATATGCGGTTTTCTGCCCGCCCTGATCCTCATCACCCAAAAGGGGCGTGCAAACAAAAAACTCCTTTTCGGTGCAGCTATTTTAGCGATCATCGGCCTTTGCCTCAACCGGTGGGCCATGGTTCTCCAAAAACTGGCGGCACCGCTGAAGCCGTTTGACGACTGGTTCATGTATTCACCGGCATGGACCGAAGTCATTACCACGATTATGCCTTTTGCTGTTGGGATTATCGTGATATCATTGGCTTATCGCTACCTGCCGCTGTTTCCGCAGGAAAGAGAATTGAACCCCTGAGAGGGGGATAATCCGGACAAGAAAGGATAACCCTATGTTTCCGTTTGCATATGAGTGGACATGGTATCTCGGTCAATACCTCTTCATGGGCGCCGCCGGGTTTGCCGTATCGGTGGTCGGCCTTGGCCTGACTTACTGCATTGTGAAGTCGATCGTCGACACCATGACGGAAGACGAGAATGAGGGACATTAGGTTGTAGGTTGTAGGTTGTAGGTTGTAAGCGGGGTTGATGCGCTTCCTTCGTCAGCGCATCCTATGAGTTGTTAAGCGGTAAGTGACGGTCAAAATCCAATGAATGTTTTTTTCCGATTACTTACAACTTACAACCTACAACATAAAACATAAAAGCGCCCCGCCGCCATTATACCGTCGGCGCGGCGCTTTTTTTTTGCTTGCCGGGGTTTCCGTTGCAGGCAAACCCGAGGATACTTCCGTGGATGAAATCATTATCAAGGGCGGACACCGGCTAAGCGGCGAAATCGACATCAGCGGCGCCAAGAATGCCGCCTTGCCCATGATTGCCGCTACCCTTCTTGCGCCCGGGGCGTTCGTCTTTTACAATGTACCGGATCTGCGTGATATTGAAACCATCTGTGACCTGATCGCCGATCTTGGGGCAAAAACGGAATTTTCAAACAACACGGTCAAAATCGACACCACCGGTCTGGAACGCCATGAAGCCTCCTACGACCTGGTCCGAAAAATGAGGGCATCCGTCCTTGTGCTCG
>PUOB01000370.1 GCA_003551985.1 Desulfobacteraceae bacterium
AGGTTTCAACGCATCCGATTCGCGATAACATACAGGCACGGCATCAGAAACAACGCCACCGGGATTTCCATTAAGAGCCCGCCAATGGCGGCGACGGCCATGGGCTGGAGCATTTCGCCGCCGCCGGTCAGGTTGAGCGCCAACGGCAGAAATCCCATGATGGTGGTCATGGTGGTCATCATCCGGGGCCGGAGCCGGATTCTGGCGGCGGAAACCACGGCCTGGCGCGGCGAGACATTCTCCCTGTCCCGGATTTCCCCGGCATAGGTCAGCAGCAAAACGCCGTCGCTTACCGTGGCGGCCACCACGACCAGCACACCGATGATGACCGTTGCGCCAAGGGGCAGGCCCGCCAGCAGCATCAGAAAAACAACCCCTGCAAAACAGACCGGCACGCTGCCCAGAATAAGCAGCGGCAGTTTCAGGCTGTTGAACTGGACGGTCAACACGACAAAGGAAAAAAACAAGGAAAACGCCAGCACGGCAAATACCGCCGCCTTCATGTCGATCATCATCTCCGCGCTTCCGCCCAAATCGAAGGTGTAGCCGTCCGGCAGATCCATGTCCGCCAGGGAGGCTTCCAGACGGGACACCGCCCCGGCCAGGTCGTCGTGGTCGATATCGGCGTCAACGGTAATCTGCCTGACCTGGTCCTCCCGCATGATTTCCACGGGCCCGGTTTCCGGGACAACCCGGGCAATATCCCGCAGGCGCACCGGCTTTCCATCGCGGGTGGTCAGCACCAGGTTTTCCACGTCCCGGGGCTCGGTCAGGCGGTCTTCGGGCACCAGTACCCGTATGTCGTAATAGCGCTCCCCTTCGCGAAACTGCGTGGGGACCGCGCCCGTGATCAGCGACCGGAGGGACCGGGCCACATCGGCAACCGGCACCCCCATCTCGGCGGCCCTTGTACGGTCTACGATGACCTGGTACTCGGGCTGGGTCAGGTCCATATCGACGCGCACGCTCCGGAAGTCATCCATCTGCCGGATAACGCCGGATGTCTCGTCCGCCAGCGTGGAAAGGGTCTCCATGTCCGGCCCGCGGACCTTGACGATGACATCCGCGGCGCGTATGCCCGGAATGCCCCGGATGGGGACCTGCCGGGCCATGGCCCGGCCGCCGGGCGGCTGGAGATCGCGAATCCGCCGCCGGATATCGGAGGCATATTCCCCTGTGGTGACGTCCCGGTCCCGCCGGGAGACCATTTGAATGTAGATTTCACCGCGGTTGGCGATTTCACGGGTGGTGATGCCCATCACCCGGCCGCCGGAAAACGTGAACATGGATTCGATGAGCGGGTCTTCGGCGATGCGCGCTTCGATTTTGCCCAGCCGCCGGTCGGTCTCCGCAACGGACGCCCCGGTCGGCATGTTGACCCGGATCATGATCCGGCCGTCGTCCATGAGCGGCAGAAATTCGCCGCCCAGGCGTCCGGCAAGGAGGATGCCTGCAGCGAGCACCAGCAGAAAAACGGGAATAACAACCCACCGCATGCCGATGACCCGGTCGAGCAGACGGCCGTAGCCTTCTGCCAGCCGTTCGAAGAAGCGTTCGAACCGGCCGGGGGGCTGTTTTTCAGGTGTTTTACCAAGAAAAAGCGTGGCCAGCATCGGGGTGACGGTCACGGCGACAAGAAGGCTGACAACGACAATCCCCGCAATGACCAGGATCAGCTCGCGAAACAAAAGGCTTGCCAGCCCCGGAACGATGAGAAACGGCACAAACAAGGCCAGAAATGAAAGGGTTGCGGCAATCAGGGCCGGGCCGACCTCGCCTGTGGCATACACCGCGGTTTCGCGAACCTCCCGCCCCGGATCCGCCCGCTTGAGCCGGGTGATGTTCTCCACGACCACGACGGAGTTGTCCAGCACCACCCCGATGGCCACGACCAGCCCGCCCAAAGAAAACATGTTGAGGGAAAACCCGGCCAGCGTCATCAAGCCGAAGTTGATCACCAGGGTCAACGGGAGGGCGATGAGCATGACACCCACCTGGCGCAGGCTTCCCAAAAAAAGGTATATAACGACAATCAGAAGGACGGCGGCCGCCAATGCCGCGTTTCGGACGCTTTCAAGCGCCTGGCGCACGTAAACCGACTGGTCTTCGACATAGCCGAGCGCAATTCCCTCCGGCAGTCCCGGGGCCATGGCCGCCAGCTCCCGGTTCACCGAATCGGCCACATCCACGATGTTGGCCTCGGCCGCCGCAAGGACGGATACCCGGACGCAGGTTTCGCCGTTGAACCGGGTCACGACCCGCGCCTCGCCGTGCCCGTCGTCCACGTCGGCGATATCGCCCAGCCGGACCTTTTGATACCCGTCCGCGGCAACAACGATCTCCCGGATATCCCCAATGGTTTCAAACGCGCCCATGGTTCGGGCAATGATCTCCCTTGGCCCGACCGTGACCCGACCGGCGGAAAGCTCGATATTTTCCGCAGCCACACGGTCGACAATGTCATCCAGGGCGAGGTCGTGTTTTTCCAGCGCCTCGGGATCAAGCCGAATTCGGATCTCCCGCTCGAGCCCGCCGACGATATCCGTGCCGGCCACGCCGGAAACGGCCAGAACGCGGTCCTGAAATCGGTCTTCGACCCAATCCCGCAGCCTTACCGGATCCCACCGGTCAGAAGAGACGGTCAGCTGCATCACGGGAATCTGGGAGGGATCGGCCTTGAAGGCGTAAGGCTCACCTACGTCTTCGGGCAGGCGGCCCCGGGCGCGGGCAAGCGCAGCCATGACATCCTGGAACGCGACATCGATGTCCGCGCCGTACTCGAAATGAATATCCAGGGAATACAACCCGGCCATGGACGAGGACTCGATATGGTCCAGCCGGTCCACGGTGGAGACCATGCGCTCCACGGGTTCGGCGATGTTCTTTTCGACTTCGGGCGGGGCGGCCCCCTCCCACTGGATTTCCACCTTGATGAGAGGATAGGTGATGGACGGCAGGTAGTCCATCGGCAGCCGCGAAAGCCCGTAGAGTCCCAGGACCACCAGGAGGGCGGCGATGGCGCCGGCGGCCAGCCGACGGTATACGGCGTAGCGGGTCAATGTCATTGCGTTTCGCTCCCGGCACCGCCCGGTTGATCAATGTGCCGGCCCGACGGGCTCGGGGAGACGGCATCGCCGTCCGCAAGTCCCGCCATGCCGGCCACGATGACGACCTCGCCCGCTTCTACGCCCGACCGGATCTGCGTTTGCCCGTCTTTTTCAATGCCGGTCGCCACGATACGCCGAACAGCCGCGTCGTTTTCCACGACAAAAACAAAGGCGTCTTCCGCATCCCTTTGCACTGCCTCGGAGGGGACCAGCACGGCGTCTTCCACGGTTTTCAACCGCAGGGACAGGCGGGCGAACATGCCGGGCAGCAGGGCGATTTCTTCCTCCGGCCGGATTTCAACGGTGCGGGTGCGCATGCCGGCGTCCAGATACGGGTGCACACGCTCGATTGTGCCTTTGAAGCGGTCGCCTGGATAGGCGTCCAGCCGTATTTCAACGGGTATCCCGACCTCGCTCCGGCCGGCATATCGCTCCGGCACACCCGCACGGATCACCTGGCTGTCCGGGTCGTATATTTCCAGGAGGTCGGCGTGGGGGGAGACGAAACCGCCCTCCTTGACGAACATATCGGAAACCACCCCGTCCCAGGGCGCGACAATAAAGTGGTCGGCGGCCGCCTCCTTTGCCCGGACCAGCTCCGCGCGGACGCTTTCATACGCGGCCCGTGCCTTGTCTTTTTCTTCGCCGGGCAAGGCCTCCTGTTCAACAAGCCGGCGGGTGTGGGACAGGTTGGCCGCCTCTTTTTCCAGCGCCACCCGGAGGGATTGGACCAGGGCATCAACGCCTTTTTTCCGCCCGATGGAAAGGAGTTCGTCGCCGGCCGAGACCCGGTCGCCCTCGCGTACCCGCACATCGCCGACGGGGCCTTCGGCGGGCGAAGCCAGCCGGGCAACCCGGTAAGGCGCAACCGTCCCCGTCATCGCCAGCGTTTCGGAAATGGCCCCCTTGAGTGCCGACACCGTTTCCACAGCTGCCCGCTCACCCGCCGAGGACGGGGCGGCCTCGGCTTCCCCGCCGCCGAAAGGCGTCGTTCCGACCATAAAGACGCCGGACACGGCAAGCGCCCCGGTCAACACCAATGCCAAAATGACTGCCGCTTTTGTTTTCATGAATCACCCATTGCCAGTTCAAGCCGTGCGATAGCGGTACGCAGCTCGGCCATCGCACGGTAGTAGGTTTTTTCCGATTCCAGCAGCGCACCCTGGGCGTCCAGCACGTCAACGACCGCTCCCCTGCCGGCACCGTATTTTTCCTTTTCAATGCGCAGGCTTTCCCTGGCCTGGTCAATTGCTTTTTCCACGGCCGCAACGCGCGTGGCCGAAGCGTTCACATCGGAGATGGCGATTTCAACCTCTAATTCAACCTGGTGTTCGAACCCGCGGAGCCGATGCCGGGCGGCGGCAAGTTCGGCGCGCCTTTCCCGGACCCCGGCCTCGATACGGCCGCCTTCAAAAAGCGGCATGTCCATTTCAATGCCGATGTGCCCCACATCACCGTAATCATCGCCCGGACCGCGCGTCGAGCCGACGGCCCGGCGACCGCCGTATGCCCCTTTCAGGGAAACAACGGGCCAATGCCCGGCCCGGGCCGCATCCACGCGGCGGGCCTTTGCTTCAAGGTCGGCCTTTGCCGCCAGGTAGTCGTCCCGGTTGATCCACGCCGTCTCAAGCGCTTCTTCCAACTCCGGGATGGCCTGTTTTTCGGACAACGCCAACTCACCGACCGGGTAGAAGCGTTCGACTTTATTGGAAAGGCCTAATAGGTTGGCCAATGTACGGTGCTGGATGCGCAACATGGCTTTTTCCCGGGTCAATTCCTGCCGAACGTCCGCCAGCCGGACCTCGGTTCGCAACCGGTCGACGATTGCAGCCCTTTGCGCGGCGATCCGTTCGTCGGTGTGCTTCAAATGCGTTTCCAGGGTCTCTTTTGAAAACTCTAAAGATTCTATAACATGGCGCTGGGCGAGGATGTCAAAAAATAAGCCGGACACCTCATAGACCAATTCCTTGCGGCTCCGGTCGGCCCGGTGATCTGACGCCTCCCGATGCCGCTTTGCGGCCCGCTGCTCGCTGATGAGGCGTCCGCCCGTAAAGAGCGGAACCGACAACACGATATCGCCCGCAACGCGTCCCCGGCTGAATGCGCCCGGCTCACCTTCATAGCGTGTGGCAATAACCCTTTCTTCATCCAGTGTGCGGGTATACGCCCCGACCAGGCCGACGCCGGGAAGCCGCTCGCCAAACGCCTGATCCCTGCGGGCCGCGGCGGCTTCGGCGTCCCACCGGGCAGCGGCAACCTCCGGATTGCTGGCAAGGGCGGTTTCAATGGCCGCTTTCAGGGTTAACGTTTCCCTGTGGGGTAATGTATTGGGGGGTAATGTTTTTTCGCCCGAATGGGCCGCCGGCACTTCCGCCGGCTTTTCAAAAACGGGCCGGCCGGATGGTTCGCCGGAGGGGTATGGCTCCGTGGGCTGCATCACGGCGCATCCGCAGAGTGCAAAAATGACAGGAAGAAAAAAGAGAAGATGTTTCATTTTCCCGCTCCTTCGACAAGGCTGAGGGGGAATCAGCAGGCATTACGGCACATGAAACACCGGAATAGCCGACTGGTGCAACGACAAGTTTGAAATCACTCCGCACCGCCCGCGATTTCCCCGAGCGCCGTGAGAATATCCGCCCTGCCCGTATGCATCCGGATTTCCGCCCCGTCTTCGATAACCACCGTGGGCGTACTGCGGACGGCATCCGCCTGGAGCAGTTCGTTGAACTGCTCAAAAATACCGGTCAGATCACGCGGTTGGTAGCCGATATCCTTTTCCGCCAATGCGCGCCGGATGTCTTCCGCACCTCCCCCCTTTCCGGCAAGGTCGAAGAGTATGCCCCGGATCTTCAGGGCGTGTTCCATGGCGGCATTTTCGTTCAACGCATAGAGAAAATAGTGGACATAGGGCATGGAACGGGGGGTCGGGATGTCGATGAAGGTCACACGAATCTGTTCATTTTCAACGAACTCGCGCAGCACCGGCTCCAAATCGGGCTCCATGGCCCGGCACGGCCCGCAGAAATAGTTCGAATACATACGAACCGCAACAGGCCCATTGCCGAATTCGGGAAAAACGGCTTCTGTGTTTTCCGAAAAA
>PUOB01000424.1 GCA_003551985.1 Desulfobacteraceae bacterium
AATGGTCAACTCCGACTTTTTGACCCGGAGGCTGGCAGCCTCCCTGCAGGCCGCATTCAAGGCGGATTCAATCAGGACGATCGGAAGGGTGGGCGAGGCTGTATCGCCGGTCTTGGGGACATATATGTCGAACAGCAGGTGCTTTTGGATTTTTTCAAGCTGCAGGACCGGGATGTTGGGGACCATCAGCTGATCCCTTTGGGCGACAATCTCGTCTATGGCATTGACTGCCTGCCAGAAGTTGTCCTGCTCACTGTAATTGATCCCTGGCAAGAGGCTGTCGGCCACCAGAAGGTTCAACACGGCATGGGCGGCGCCGGCTTGCTCGTTTTTATCCACGATGCGCTCTATATTGCGGGTCGGGTCGAACTCTTCCCGCACCAGCTCATGCAATTTCTGTTTGGGCGCTGCAAGGTCATCTTCTTCCAGGGTTTTTTTCTCGTCAAGGACGATACCGGCAAGATCCGAATACCGCGTAATAAGCATTGTTTCGGAGTTTCCCCGGTCATCGATGCAGGCGGCAGCAAACGCCACGACCGTGGCGCCAATGCCTGGCACCGATTCTTCCAGGCGGACAATGCACCCGGGCAGATCAAACCCGTTAAACGTATCCACGATCTTGTCGAAAACCGGTTCTCCGTAGGATGCAAAATAAAGGGACGCATCGATCGCCGGATCCCCTTCTTCATAATATTGCTGGTCGGCCGTTACGGCCACCTGTTCCGGAACACCCTGCAGTCCCCGGACTTTTATCAACGGCTTTCCGGCAGCCATTTCGGACCCGGCGGCATGCAGATATCTCGACCTGGACAGGGCGTCCCAGATATTGTCAAGGGTTACGGGCGGGGGATTCTTGTCCTGCTTGTCCTGCAGGCGCAGATAAATCTCATAGAGCTGGTCTGCCGGGACCTCCATGGTTTCGGTGCGCTCTTTCTGAAGGCGGATGCGTTCCTGGGCCCTTTTAAACAGAACATTCTCCTTTAGACTGCCCGCTGCCAGCTCCGCAAACTCCTCTTCATTCACGGGAAGCATGGAGATCTGCTGCGCGCCGACCACGTCCCCGGCCTGGGCCAGGCGCGTAAGCAGCCGGTCGTAAACGATCTGTTCAGCAGAATCCACGTAACACAGATTCAGCACGTATATCCGGTCATGGGCCTGTCCAATGCGGTCGATCCGGCCGATGCGCTGCTCCACCTTCATGGGGTTCCAGGGAAGGTCATAATTGATGATGAGGTTTGCGGTCTGAAGGTTAATGCCCTCCGCAGCCGCGTCCGTACAAACCAGGACATCAATTTCGCCCCGCAAAAACCGGTGTTTTATTTCGTCGCGTTCCACGCCGCGCAGCCTGTTGCCGGCAAAATCCAAATACTGGCCGCCCCTGCCGGAATAAGTGCCGAGCCGCATATCCGGGTGTACCTGGCGCAGCCGCCGGACAATATCCGACAAGGTGTCCCAGAACCTTGTAAAGATAACCGTCTGCTGGATTCTTCCGCCTGGAAGGCGTCTGTTCTGAAGGACGGAGAGCAGCTCCTTCATTTTCAGCGGCATTTCCGATAAATCCCCAAGTTGGGCAAGCATTTTGACCAGGCGGTTTTCCTCCCAGTCAAGATCCTCCGGGGTACGGTTTTTCAAAAAGGTCTCGATGACCTTTTCATCGATATCCTCGTCTTCCCCGTAGATGGTGTCGTGGGCTTCCGGGTCGGCATCGATGTCTTCTTCCGGCTGCATGTATCTCCGGGTCGCCACAACACGGTCTTTCCGACGCTTTAATGTCTCCTTTAACGAAAAAGTACTGGACGCCATTCTCAGCCGGAGAAAGCTGAGGTAAAAGCCGACGCTGGTTTTCCAGGCACTTCCCTGGCTGTGTGCCTCGATCTGCCGGGTCAGATCCCTGCAATAGGTCTCCAGTTCGTCGTAGGCGGTTTTTTCCAGGCCGGTCAATATAATGCGCGGTACGGGCAATATTTCGCGTTTTGCGAGGTTGGCGCCCAGGCGGCCGTTGTCGCGGTATATTTCAAGAAGGGATCGGGTGTGCCGCAGCATGACCCGTGACAAGGGGGCGGCGGCAAATATGAGGCGCTGTATGTGCTTGCGGTCATTGCCCCGGGGTGTGCGGCCCTGTTCAATCCACTGCCGGGCGGGCAGACGGATGCGGCCGTCAATGACGGCTTCCTGAAAAAACTGCCATAAAAATGGGTCAAAATCTTTCACGGAGGCCACGCTTTTTTGCAGAAAATCCCACTCGTGGGCCTCGAGGTGCTGATCCCGCACCAGCTTGCCCAGCGTGCTGTAGAGCGCCCAGGTCAGGGTCGGGTCCTGCTGGAAATGGGCAACCCGGCGCGTAAGATAAACCAGGTCAAACACCTCGATCCAATTGATCTGCATGGGCGTGGCGGTAGCCATCCACAGGCTTTTGGTCCTCGGGGTCAGCCCGTCGCGTATTGCGGTATACAACTGCCCGAACCGCGGCGCACTTCTTTCCCCGGGCCCGAACTCCTTTCTCCTGGCATAATGGGCCTCGTCCACAAGGGCAAGATCAAAGGGCTGGGCCTCCTCGATTTCCCCAATACGCTGTTTTCTGCTGAAAAGGCCGGTAGAGACAATGCACATATCCGGATCATAGAGGCGGGATGCGGTTTTTGTTTCCTCAACCGGGAAAACATATTCGTGGCGCACGTTGGCGCCGCCCATGGCGCGGCCAAAGGGCAGAAAGAATTTGGCGGCCATTTCCCGCTGCCACTGGCGGGTAAGGCTTGCGGGCGGGGCGATCAGGATCCGCCGAACAAGGCCGGACAAATACAACGATCGGATTGCCAGGCCGGCTTCAATGGTCTTGCCCAGGCCCACCTCGTCGCAAAGCATGTAATTATAAGGCCATGTCCGGATAAGCCGCCGGGCTATGATTTCCTGGTGGGGCCAAGGCTTTACCGGTGCGGTCTCCATGCCCACATACCGGCCGCCGGGCAATCGGGGTCCCTCTTTTATAATCGCAAAGCGCAGTCGCTCGTCAGCAGATGGCGGCTCGATTGCGGGGGCACGGTCGGAAGACCCGTCGATTTCCTTTGGATGCCCGACCTCTGTTGCAATATGGACGAGTCTCCGGGTAACAGCCTCAGGCAGGGTTAGTACACGGATATGTGGGTTTTCATTTTTCCAGAGGGTTTCAAAGGAAGCTGCGGCATCATCGATGCGCTGCTGATCCGAGCGCCCCCACCAAGTGGTATGCAGGTTAATGTTTTCGGCGTTGTGGACAAGCGCCCGGCGGGACTCATTTAACGAACCGGTGATATAAATCCGGTCGCCTGCGGCATCCGTGAATATGGCCCATTTTTCATGGACATACCCGTCTTCCCGGGATTCGTAGGGAAGCGGGTCACCGTTTCTTCCGTGAACCCGAAAGGCCACCCGGACCTCCAGACACCCGGCAGAAACCATCCATGCCAAAAGCAGGACCCCGTTGCGCACGTCCTCGGGCCAGGACCGCTCGTCCTCCAGTTCCCGGTTCAGCCTGGCGGCCATGCATTTCTCGTCGCCGTCAAGGATGGCTGCCACATCGTGGGGGTCCAGGTCCGCGCCCACGATCATCCGCATTTTGCCGGATGTCTCGGCAAAGGCAGAAAACCCCTGGGAAGCCACCGCCAGCGACGATGACCGGAAATACCCGGCAACCCGGTCGTACGCGATGCTTTTTCGCAAAACGGGAATGTAAAATTCCTGCAGGATGTTCACCGATCGCCCGTCAGGCCCGGTGGAGGAGGTCTTGTAGGAGTAGCGCCACGATCTGTCTTGGAATAACGGTGGTTTCAGGCTTCCGCCTCCAGGCTTTTATCATGTTTGGAAAGGATATTGAGCACCTTGGCCTGTGCGGATTCCAGCAACGAATCCCGGATAAAGACACTGGCGTTTAAAATTTCAATGCCGATCAATTCGCCTTTTTCATTAAGCTCAGCGGTAATGTCCGGGCTGAGCTCAATACTGTTGTACTCTTGTTCCTCCGATATCAGCAGGTGGAGCACATCCTCTTTATTGAAATATGTCATTTTAGGTTTTTTCATATTCAAACCTCCCGGTTTTAAGGCGAAACTTTACCTGCTGGCGGGTTGTCGCATGAACCGTGACAGGAACAATGGCATCACCGGCAATTTCATACGGTATCATCACAATACGGTCGTCATGCTTCCCAACAGCAATCATTCGATGGGTCGATACGTCAAAATACCGCTCAGAAGAGTACCGCAAAATCCCTTCGATTGTCGCAAAAGAAAACCCTCTTTTCTCTATACGATATATAACATAATCATTCCAGGCAATTGAATATTTTTTGAAATCACTCAACCGGCAGCCCTCTCGGTATTTTTCACTTCAACCCAAAAATAATGGCCCGGGCTTCTTTTTTCAATGATTCATCCGGGATTTCGGTGGCCCACACCTCTATAAGCGCCCGGACCATCTCCTGCTTACCATCGGCATGCCGGTCCAGGTACGCGCGGGCGACCGGGATGTCGCCGTCCCGGAAGGCCATGATCAGTCCGCACAACAGGTCCCATTCGGTCTGGGGATATTCCATCCGCTTTGCGTGGCGCTCTTCCGGGCGTGCTATTCTCAGCTTGGACCCCTTTCGCACAAGCGGTGCGTGGAAGCCCTGGTCCTCGGCATCCGACTTTTTGGCCCTTGCAGCAGACGTGCCCTGGGTGCCGTATCCGATAAACCGATCGTTTGGCACATACCCCCCGGACTTGTTTTCAAGGGCGATATTGAGGCTGCGGGAAATGTTCAAGGCTTCATCATAGGGAAACTCTGCAAGGCGGAAGATGCCAAACAGGGTAACGGCCATGGCCGCTTCCGGGATCAGGTCGGCCACGTTTAAGCGGCCGCCGGTAATCCGCCGGATCTGGTTCTCGGAGACCACCCGGCTGGCCTCGTTCATGGCGCGGATGGGGCCGACCGCCTCGTCTCCGTCGACAACCGGCCATTGTTCGGAAAGCACCCGCAGCGCGCGGCCATAGGAGGCCACCATTTCATCGACCGGATTGAGCTTCAGGGACGCGAACGCCTCGAGCCCTTCGGCCACTGCTTTTTGAATCCGCTGCTGGACCCCGGTGCCGCCGAAGCCGGTCCAAAGGGCGGGTTCGGCGGATTGGGCGGTGCGCTTGCGGCAGGAGATAAAAATAGAGCTGATCGTTGCGGCCATTTCTTTATGATGTATATCGACAGAAGATTCTGACTCAACCGGAAAAGCAGCTGTTATTATCCAGCCGCTTATAATAATCGATCTCGTGAGTGCCTCCCAGGCTTCCTGGCTTTTATGATTAAACATCATCGTCATTAACCCGTCAGGCTTAAGAACTCTATAAGATTCCTGGAAAATCTCACTCATCATTTTTTCATAAGTTTTTTTTGCCTTTTTGGCGTTTCCATCGCGGTCAGGATTTGCAACAGCTTCGTCATTTTTATTGGTAAGGCGTCGTGAAAAATATTCAGGATATAAATCCTTTAATGTCCGTTTCATCCACACATAAAAATAATCTGACAATTCAGCATATTGGACATTATTATAATATGGAGGATCGATACAGACCAAATCAACGGAACTGTCTTCCACGGATTGTATATGTGCAGCCGTTGAATTTGTTATTGATATGTTTGGTTCTGAATGATGTTTGTAGGCCAGTTGTGCTAAATTTGATACAGCATCAACAATTTGATCAATCCCCCATGCAAACCCGGAATTGGGTCCTGTAAGGATCATTTCACCAAAAGTCCATTTGAATGAATAATCATGCCGGGTAAATGTGTGGGCGATAACCCCCCGACTTGCGTGCCATAGAGTCTGCCTGCTGTTGTAATCAAGAACCTTGTCGATAGCAAACTGCAGATACGTTACCACAGCCTTGCCCTTATCCTCACCCAACTCTGAAAGGATTTGCGGCTTCAGCCGTTTGAGCTCTTCGACCAGCGTTAGATGGCCCAAGAGCTGACGAGGGGTGAACATGTCGCACCAGCGAGTCATGCCATAGATGGCGGGGCGCATATCATTGCCTTGAGGGAATTTTTCAGTAGGGATAAGCCCATCGGCGTCCCAACGATCCCATTTTTCTTCCAGGCGCTTTTCCGCCTCGTGCAATGCGTCTATATCCTGCTTGTTGGGCGGGCGGAAGAACCGAACTTTTTCCGTCTTGATATCTCCTTTTTTGTCGCCACTCTTAT
>PUOB01000041.1 GCA_003551985.1 Desulfobacteraceae bacterium
GCAAAATTGATGGACCCGGCGCAATAGGCCAGAACTGCGATAATAACAAAAATCATGGCAAAATAGGGGTCGCCTCAGGCGCTTTAATGGGTATTGCCCTGACAACAGCCGGACAACAGGCGGGGGCGAAAGATTTTTCGCCCCTGCAAAGCCGAAACGCCAAAGACTTTCAGTAAATCCGGTCCAGCAGGTCCGGCTCCCGGGTCACATGGTAGGCAATGCCCCGATAGGTGTCTTCGTCCAGGCCTTCGGCTTCGATCGCACCCACCATGCGTTTAAGCGCCTCGTCTCTCAACTCTTCATACCATTCGTCCCCCCCGGAAATGATCCGCGCCGCATAAAAAGCTCGTATTTCCTTGACTTTATTCGCCGCCCGGACAAATGCGCGAAGGTCTTCGTCTTCTATATCATTGACCGCCAGCGCCGTATTCTCGTCTATCTCGTTTTCATAGACATCATCATACCCATTGCCCGCAAACACCGTGGATGACGCGCAAATAAGCATGGCGGCAATGAAAATCGCCAAAACCGAAAAGCCTTTAAATCGTTTCATTGTGCACCTCCTGCTGTCTGAATGTATACTTCGTGGCCGCCTGCTTATGCATCGCCGGGAATAACATCCACCGCGGCAAAAGACGGCTCGTGCAGCGGAATAAGAATGTCCGCCGCGCTTTTTACTTTTTCCATGATATCATACGCCTCGTATACGTTCACATGCGTTCCCGGCGGAATGACGCTCATTTCCATACCCAGAATCTCTTTTGGCGGGTAAAAGTTTTCCATTATCACGCAAAAACCGGTGATAATCGCCTTGCCCGCAGATGTCGCCACAACCACGGACATGCCGCCATCGGTATGCGCCGGGGTGTGCATGACCGAAACCCCTTCAACGATTTCCCGGTCCTCATCAACGGTTTCGATTAACCCCGCCGACTCTATATCTTCAATATAATCCTCGAGGTAGCGATAATCAAGCGGATGGGGGTTCTGAATACGGGCCAATTCCTTTGCATGTACATAAAAACGCGCATTTTCACACTTGTAGTCGTTTTCACAATGGTCATTGTGAAGGTGCGTGTGAATAACGATATCGATGTCCGAAGGCGTCAGCCCGTAACGCGCCAGCCCCTCTTCAAACGTATAAATCTTACCGCCGATGGCCCGCTCCCGCTCGCCGGATTGAATCGGGTGGGCCTCGCCCGTGTCCACAAGAATATGGTGTCCGCCGCCTTCAATGTACCAAGAGTAAATCGGTATGGTATAGGGACGGCCATAGTCGTGCTGGTAGGTCATCATGCCCTTGTCGAAAATTTTCGTTCCCACGACTATGGGATGGATTTTATATTGCATCACTCACCCTATTTTGAGATGCGTTCTATGCTTTTAATGATGGGCGACGGGCTTGACCATGCCGCTAAGAAACCGGATTCTACCGTGTGATTTTCGGGTGCGCCGGCAACTTCCGTCCGGCCCTCAAGGGATGCATAAAGCGTTTCAAGGCCTTGTTTTACAATTTTGAACCGTTTCCGCTCTTCGCCCTTCAAGGTGCGCCCCGGGGGGGTTTTCACCGTAGCCGGGTTGACGTGTTTTCCCCGATGATGCACTTCATAATGAAGATGGGGACCGGTGGCCTCCCCGGTAGCGCCCACATATCCTATGGTCTGCCCTTGCTTTACGCGCGTGCCACTTCTGACACCCCTGGCATAGCGGCTCAGGTGGGCGTAAACCGTATGGTACTCATTGGGATGGCGTATCCGTATATAATGGCCGTATGACCCGTTCCGGCCGGCATACTCGACGACACCATCCCCGGCGGCCATTACCGGGGTACCGGTGGGTGCTGCAAAATCAAGGCCGCGGTGCATCCTGTTGTATCCCTGTATCGGATGGCGCCGCATACCGTATCCCGAGCTGATCCTGGCACCGTCTATGGGCGTAACCATAAGGGTTTTTCTGACGCTTTTCCCGGCGGAATCGAAAAAATCCGTCTCACCGTCACCGGTTTCATGGCGGTATGCGGGAAGATAACGGCCGTTTGCATGAAGCGATGCATAAAGCACCGCACCGGGTTTGACTGAAACGCCGTCCCCGTCGACTTTTTTTTCGTACAACACCCTGATTTTATCTCCGGACCGGATATCCCGCTGAAAGTCAACATCAAAAGAATACATCCGGATTAACTGCATCAGTATATCAATGGGCAGATCTTCATCCATCGCAGCCTGGTAAAGGCTCGAATCGATCCTGGCGGCTGCGGTCACCGGACGGGTTTCCAGGTTGAGCCGATGCGTCCGGGCCACAAAGCCCTTGTTTGGACAGTTGATGAGCTGTACTTCAAGCTCCGCGCTCAGTTTCAAGCGGAGTCCCTGGAATACGGCCTCAGAACTGCCGCCGGTCTCATCAAAGGACAGGTGAAGCGTATGTCCCGATCTCAGCTTTCTGGGATCAAAAACATCCTTTATGACATTGACCGCCCGGTAAGCATCAGGCCTGTCAAGCCCCCTTGCCTGCATGATATTGATCAAGGTGTCACCGGGTGAAACCGTTACGACGTCTTTCGCCAGATGCGAACCAAGCCTCAACTCCCATGGATCCAGAGAGCCCGGATCCAATTCGCCCGGGTCATGAAGACCGGAAATGACTGCCTCGGCCTCGATACGATTTCCATATGGCTTGGGGTCTTCAGGCTTCGCCTCATCCCCCAACAGCATGTCGTCAACAGGCGCATTGGATTTATCCCTGTCAATAACTATCAAATAGCCGGCAGGGATAAGCAATAAAAAGCAAACGCAAACAGCCAATGCGATCTGCGTTGGCCGTTTGACCTGCCAGACGCTTTTCCGCCCTTTCCCTGCATGTGACGTTTCATGTGATCTGTAATCATAATGCATGCAATTGCATTTCCTGTATACTCAACAATTGACGGCTTTGTAAAAAGTCCAATATCTGCGTTATGCGCAATTTCTCAGAATTTCACGTACGATTAATCGGGCGAAAGATTTTTCGCCCCTACATTTAAAGGTTGCGCAAGCCTTGATCTTGTCACGCCATGGCGTGATTACAAAGCCGTCTGAAACCGACTTTTTACGAGACTGTCAACAAACAATTGATGGCGTCGTTAAAAGTCCCCTCTACTGCGTTGCAGTAATTTTTCATCCGCCAGGCATACGACATGTATGCCTTCGCGTTTAAATGAGTATTATAAACGCCTGAAACAAAAAATTCAAGCTGAAACAAATTCCGTGAAAGCACTGCCAGCGGGTTAAAGACTGTCGAAGAATGCCGATTAAAGTTGATGGATAAGACAAAAGATATTAACTTTTGATAATCATTTCGATACTACAAAAACTTAAATGGACGGCGCATTCGTATCGCTTTCTTGCAACACGTAAACCAAGGCATGACGGCTTCGTAAAACGTCCGATATCCGGGCCCGGCGTCATCTCTCAGAATTTCATCACGCCAGGGGCGTGACTCAATTCTTCGGGATTCGCGCGCCTGGACCTCGTTACACCATGGCGTAATTACGTTGCCATCACAAATTCGACTTTTTACGAGACTACCAAGGAAGAACAATGGTCAAAAAATCGGAAACGCAGCAGATTGATCCGGAATCCCAACAAAACGAAGGGTGGTTCCACCTTGACATACACCCCCAGGTCTTTTTCATTTCAGCCGGGCTTATCCTGTTTTTCGTCATTATCACGCTCCTCTTTCAGGCGCACATGGAGGCCGTATTTCTGCAGATGCAGACCGCTATCTCGGATTACGCAGGATTTCTGTTCATATGGACGGTTAATATTGTCCTGGTATTCATCCTGGCGCTTTTGATCGGGCGCTTCGGCGATATCCGGCTTGGCGGGCCGGATGCGCGGCCCGAATTTTCGACGCTTGGCTGGTTTTCCATGCTGTTTTCAGCCGGCATGGGCATTGGACTGCTTTTCTACGGGGTTGCCGAACCCATGTTCCACTATGCGGCCAATCCGCATGTCGAGGAAGGCACCATCGAATCCGCCCGTGTGGCCATGGACATCACATTCCTCCACTGGGGCCTCCATCCCTGGGCGATCTATTGCCTGGTTGCGCTTTCCCTGGCTTTTTTCGCCTTTAACAAGGGCCTGCCGCTGTCGATACGGACCGCTTTTTATCCCCTGTTCGGGGAGCGCATATACGGATGGACAGGCCACGTAATAGACATCCTGGCCACCGTGGCGACCCTTTTCGGCGTGGCCACGTCCCTGGGGCTCGGCGTTCAGCAGGTCAATGCCGGGCTGGACCACCTGCTGGGAATCGGTCAGTCGACGACCATTCAGGTTTTCCTGATCGGCGGGATAACCCTCATCGCCACGTGGTCGGTCGTCATGGGCCTTGACAAGGGCATTCGCCGGTTGAGTGAAATTAACATTTCCATTGCCGGCCTCCTGGCCCTTTTCGTGCTCCTGGTGGGCCCCACGCTTTTTGTCCTGGATGCATTGCTCGAAAATATCGGCTATTACCTGCAGTATCTCCCCCAGCTCAGCACCTGGAACGAAACCTACGAGCAGACCGAGTGGCAGCATGGATGGACAATTTTTTACTGGTCGTGGTGGATCGCATGGTCTCCGTTCGTGGGCATGTTTATTGCCCGCGTCTCGTACGGCCGCACCATCCGGCAGTTTATCCTGGGCGTCCTGCTGGTGCCGACGTTCATCACGTTTATCTGGATCACCATCTTCGGCAACACCGCGCTTTTTATCGAAATGTTCGGCGGCGGCGGCATTTCACGGGTTGTCCAGGACAATATCCCGGTATCCCTGTTCGTCCTTTTGGGAAACTTCCCGCTGAGCACCCTTACATCAACCCTTGCAATCATCGTTATCGTTACATTCTTTGTTACTTCTTCCGACTCCGGGTCAATGGTCATCGATATCATTACATCCGGCGGCAACCCCAATCCCCCGGTGCTTTCCCGGCTTTTCTGGGCGATCATGGAAGGGTTGGTGGCGGCTGTTCTTCTTATCGGCGGTGGTCTCGTGGCCCTTCAGACGGCGACTATCACAACCGGCCTCCCCTTTTCCATCATCATCCTGGGGATGTGTTTTGCATTATACCGGGGTCTGTCGGAATATGCGGCCCCCCAGGAATTCATAATCAGCAAAAGCCAGTCGACCGAACTCAGAATCAAGACAAAACCGCCGCTTGACAAGACTTTCGGCAGGCGGCGGCTCTGGTAGGAGTGCCCGGAATAACGCATACCACAAGGGAGGTAAAACATTGAAAAAAACAAGCCGTTTCATGCTGTATATGCTTGCGGCATGCCTTTTTTCAGCGACCGCAGCCGGTGAGACTGTCGCAGGACAAACCGGCGAAAGGCAGACAATCCGAATTGCATACACGGACTGGGCATCCTCTGTCGCCTCCGCCAACTTGATAAGAGGCGTGTTTCAGGAAAAGCTGGCCATGCGCTGCGAGCTCGTGATGATGAGTGCGGACCGGATGTGGGAAGCCGTTGCCAAGGGGGAGGTCGATGCCATGCTTTCCGCATGGCTCCCGCACACCCATGCCCATTATAAGGAAGCATTCGGCGAAAAGGTAGTCGACCTGGGGCCGAACCTGGAAGGCGCACGGACCGGCCTTGTGGTGCCTGACGTAAAACTGGGACGGCTGGCGGCCGGGGCAGGCATCCGCAAATCCTATATCACCATTGATTCCATCGAGGAAATAAAAGACCATGCCGGCAAATTCAACCGCCGGATAATCGGTATCGAACCGGAAGCCGGTATTATGCGCCAGACCGGGGAAGCGATGGAAACCTATGGACTTGAGGATTTCGAACTGGTAAAAGGCAGCGAGAAAGAAATGACAGACACCCTTTCCAGGGCGATACGCCGCCAGGAATGGATCGTAATTACCGGCTGGATCCCCCATTGGAGTTTTGCCAGGTGGAACCTCAAGTTTCTGGAAGACCCGAAGAACATCTACGGCGGCAAAGGCTACGTCCATACGCTCGTCAGGGAGGGGTTGTCGGAAGATATGCCTGAGGCGTTCGCCCTGCTCGACAATTTCCACTGGGAACCCGAAGCGGTGGGCCAGGTGATGCTGTGGATACAAGAAGACGACGGCCGCGTCCCCTATGACAAGGCACTTCGGTGGATGCGCGCCAACCCGGAGAAAGTTGACGCCTGGCTAACAGGGAACTGA
>PUOB01000413.1 GCA_003551985.1 Desulfobacteraceae bacterium
ATAAAGGGACAGGTCAGTGAGATCGAAAACATTGGATGATCCCTGTCCGATGCCCGCCGTTTCGATAATAACCAGGTCCATACCCGCGGCCTTGAGAATATCGACCGCGTCCGGCAGCACCACGGGCAGCTCGAAGCTGGTGCGTCGAATGGCCATGCTTCTCAGGTAAACCCGGGACGTATCAATGGCATTCATGCGAATCCGGTCGCCCAGAAGCGCCCCCCCGGTCTTCCTCCTGGAGGGATCGCAGCAAAGGACGCCGATGTGAAGATCCGGCTGATCATACAGAAGCCTAAGGATGATTTCGTCGGTCAGGGAGGACTTGCCGGCGCCGCCGGTACCGGTCAACCCGATGGCGGGGATTTTTCTGTCCGGTATAAGCGTCTTTATCCGGGCCCGGATTTCATCGATCCGGTTGTTCTCCGTTGAAAGCGCGACCTCGGCGGCCGATATCAGCCGCGCCACCGCCATGGTGTTCTCCCGGGACACGGCGGATGGATCGATGTGATCAAAAACAACCGTGGAAAAATCCATGTGGGACATCATGTGGTTGATCATTCCCTGCAAGCCCATGTTCGAACCGTCGGTCGGGGAATAGATCTTGGTGATCCCATAAGCTTCGAGTTCGCGGATTTCCGCAGGGACGATTACCCCGCCGCCGCCCCCGAAAATTTTTATATGGCCGGCATCTTTTTCAACAAGCACATCGCGCATGTACTTGAAAAATTCCATATGCCCGCCCTGGTAGCTCGATACGGCAATACCCTGGGCGTCTTCCTCGATCGCGGCGTTGACGATTTCCGTCACCGACCGGTTATGCCCCAGGTGAATGACTTCCGCGCCGCTGTCCTGCAGGATCCGGCGAATGATGTTGATGGCGGCGTCATGACCGTCAAACAGCGAGGTTGCCGTAACCACCCGAATCGGATTTTGAAAACGATAAACTTCAGTATCGGCACTCATTTGGTCTCCTTGTTGTCTTGCGGAATTCACCCGCGAAATGACTGTTCCGAATTTACTCAGTGTTCTCCGGATTAAAACCTGATGTTAGCGTTAAGGTTAAGTTTAACCCACTATATATTCCCTTGCCTCAAGACGTCAACATATTCCCGTAAACACTGCACCAACACCTGGAACAATGTTTCATGGGAGAATACAAAGAAAACCATTCGCGTGCAGGCAAACGCGTTTTGCAACTCCGATGAGGTCGACGCCGGGTTGGCGCCCGGGTTTACATGTGGACGAACAGGCCTACAATCAGGCGTACAAAAGATATAAAGCCAATATACCTGCTTATTAATAATTACACCGCCGGCATTTCATGTCAAGTCTATGTTGAGCCCATAAAAGAATATAATTCCAAACAGGTGCAAATTCCGATATAACTTGACGGCTTTATGCATTTTTGCAAAAGTTACGGATCACCAGCCCCGAATTTTACAGGGCCCGCCTGAAAAAAAGGAGACAATTATATGGACCTGAATGCATACTGCCCGGAAAAACTGTTATCCCCGGCCAAAGCCGTGCAACAAATAAAAAACGGGAGCAGGGTCTTTATCGGCACGGGATGCGGCGAACCCCAGCAGCTCATTCGCGCCATGATCGATGAATTGACGATCCAGGACATCGTCATCTACCAGATGTTCTCCTCGACCTTTGCCCGGTATATCAACGACCCGAAATTTTTAAACCGGTTCTCGCTGAAATTGTTCTTCATAAGCCTTCACATGCGCCAGGCGGCCTTTGAGGGAAAAATTGATTATATCCCCGCCTACCTGTCCCAGATCCCCCACCTGTTCGAAACCGGCCAGATCGGCCTGGATGTCGCCCTGGTGCAGGTAAGCCCGCCCGACAAGTACGGATTCTGCAGCTTGGGCATCTCGGTGGACATCACCCAGTCCGGCATGGAAAATGCGAAAACCGTCATCGCGCAAGTCAACCCGCGCATGCCGAGAACCTGGGGGGATGGATTCGTCCATGTCGATGATTTTGACTATATTGTGCACCATGAAGAGCCGCTTGTGGAAGCCCTTCCGGACCCCAAGAACCAGTCCATTGTCGAACGCATCGCCAAATACGTAAATCAACTGGTTGACGACGGGGCCACGCTCCAGATCGGATTCGGGCACCTGCCCAATTATATCCTGCCGCACCTGGCCGGCAAAAAAGACCTGGGCATACACACCCAGGTGATTACGGACGGTTTTTTGCCGTTGTTTGAGAAAAAAGTCATCACCAACAAGAAAAAATCGTACCTGCCCAACCGGGTGGTGACGTCACTGTGTATGGGGTCTGAAAAACTCTATGATTTCCTGGACAACAATCCCCTGTTTTATTTCCGGACGTCCCAGTTCGTGAACGACCCCAACATCATTGCGCGAAACGACCACCTCATATCGATCAGCTCCGCTTTGGAAATCGACCTCACCGGACAGATCTGCACGGACTCCAAGGGATACCTGTTCTATAGCGGCATCGGCGACCAGGTTGATTTTATCCGCGGCAGCAAAATGTCCAAAAACGGATTTTCCATAATCGCGCTCCCCTCCACAGCCCAGGGCGGCGAAGTGTCGCGAATCGTTCCCCACCTGAGCGAAGGGGCCGGCGTGGCGACGACCCGGGGCGACGTGGACATCGTGGTTACCGAATACGGCATTGCGGAGCTGCACGGCAAGGGTATCTACCAGCGCGTTATGGAGCTGGCCCAGATCGCCCACCCCAAATTTCGCGAATGGATCATCGAAGAGGCCAAAAAGCGGCACTACATTTTTGCCGATCAACTCCCGCCGAGCAAGCAGGACCTGATGTTTCTCGAAAATTACAAATACCACCTGGAGCTGGAAAGCGGCAAAACGGTTGAATTTCGCCCCCTTCTCCCCTCGGATGAATTCGCCACCCGAAATTTCTATTACTCCCTTCAGGAATCCACCGTATTTTATCGCTTCTTCAACCGCCGCAAGATATTTTCCAGGGAAATGCTTCAAAAACAGTGGGCGACGGTGGATTACCATCAAAATATGACGCTGATCGGCATCGTCCAGGTCGGCAAGCACAAGGAAATCGTGGCCATCGGCTCCTATGGGTCAGCCGGGGAAGGGATTGCTGAAGTGGCTTTCGTGGTCAAGGAAGAATACCAGAACATGGGGCTTGGTACATACATGCTCAAAATGCTCGAAAAAATCGCCCGGGAAAACAAGTATAAAGCCTTTACAGCCGCTGTTTTAACTGAAAACGAGGCCATGATCCGCGTTTTTGAAAAATGCTATCCCAACCTGGAAATCAAGCGGGTTCCCGGTGGAGACGTCGAAATTTTCATGCCGTTTGACACTCCGAAAGAATAATTATCAAGGGGGAAAAATGGAAAACTTTCCGCGCCAAACCGCCCGGGTCAGCCCCGAAGATCTGAAAAACAGGCAGCGCTTTCTCATGAACAGCCCGCCGTTCCAGTTTCTCCCCAGAAACGAAATCGAGATTGTCGCCGCCAATCTCACCAAAGAAACCTATCTGCCCGGCCGGATTCTGTTTTCCCAGGAAGAAACCATCATCACCCACATCGTAATTGTAAAAACCGGCAGCCTCGAGCGCATTATCGAGCATGACGGCCGGCAAAGCGTCAAGGAAATACTGGAGCCCGGAAGAACCTATGGCGGCATCTCCCTATTGTTCAACAACGGAATATCCACAAGCACACTGCGGTGCATGACACAGGCGTCCGTATACTATCTGGATCGCGAGAATTT
Source organism: Desulfobacteraceae bacterium (assembly GCA_003551985.1). Next base: position 3,741 of record PUOB01000413.1, read on the forward strand.
TTTCCGCCTTTGCATCAAGTCCTCCGCTTTTTCGAGATCTTTTACATCCACCTTTGATGAAGCGAGCCGGCCGTCGCCGGCCGGGGCGATGCGGGATGCGCCGGGGCTGGTCGAGTATGAGTCCCAATCCTCGTTTCTGTCTAAAACGGTGGGGGAAATCGTACAGACATTTCCATCCTGCGCCGTATCCACCCCCATCCGGGAGGCCGCTCAACTGCTGACCGCAAGCCGGCGCACCGCCATAATCATCACGGACAATGATTCACAGCCAAAGGGGCTTGTGACGGATTACGATCTGAGAAAAAAAGTAATCGTGGAAGGACGGTCCACTGACAGTCCGGCCGGCGATATCATGACCGCCCCTTTGATCACCATAGACGCTGAATCACAGGTGTTTGAAGCAATTCTTGCCATGATGCGAAACCAGGTCAAACATCTCGTCGTGGATAACAACGGCATCATTGACGGCATCATAACCGAAAGAGACCTTTTCCTCGCCCAAACCCATTCTCCCGTATTTCTGGTACGGGAAACCATTGCGGCCCAAGGGGTTGATGAACTCAAGGCATCCTACGCCAAGCTGCCGGTGCTGATCGCCAGGCTGGTTGACAGCGGCGCACGTGCAACGCATATGAATTCCATAATAACGACGATCACCGACGAAGTGCTGGTAAGGCTCATGGACATGGCGATAGAAAGCATGGGGCCGCCGCCGGTGGAATTCGCTTTTCTGCTTTTCGGGAGCGAAGGGCGGCGGGAGCAGACCCTTAAAACAGACCAGGACAACGCCATTGTTTATGAAGACGTCCCGGAAAACGACGAAGCGCGCGTCAGAAAATATTTCCTGGCCCTTGGCACCCGGGTCTGCGACTGGCTCAATGAAATCGGGCAGACCCACTGCGAATTCAACATCATGGCCAAGAATCCCGAATGGTGTCAGCCCCTGTCCCGCTGGAAAGAGTACCACCGGAAATGGATCGAAAGCGACGATCCGGAGCGCCTTCTGAAAGCCGGCATTTTCTTTGACTTCCGCCTGGGATACGGCAGGGAGGAACTGGTGAAGGCCCTTCACATGTCCCTTTTCGGACGGCTACGGGAATGGCCGGGGTTCCTGCGGCACATGGCGCAGAATATAATGCACATGGCGCCGCCGTTGAGCTTTTTCGGCAATTTTGTCCTGGAGGAAAAAGGGAATCGAAAAGGCGGCCTTGACATCAAAAGCGCCATGCGGCTGGTCGTTGATTTCGCAAGAATCTATGCGCTCCAGGAACGCATGACGGAAACCAACACCATTCACCGGCTCGAGGCGCTGCACGCCAAAGACGCCATAGACCGGGAAACCATGAACAACCTCGTCCATGCCTATGAATACCTGATGCTCCAGCGGCTCAGACATCAGGCGATGGTCATGAGCCGGCAAGGGGGGCCGCCGGACAACTACCTCCAGCCCGGAAGGCTCAGCCAGATCGAACGCCAGTCCCTGAAGGAGGCATTCAAAAGCATCCGCGCGGGCCAGGGAAAACTACGCCTCGATTTTTTCCTGCATTTCCCATAACCGGCGGCTCCCCGGATCAAAAGCCGGGGATACAGCGCCGGAACCATTCCGGGAGAAACAGCCGCCGCTTGTCACAGGCGGCAGGCCCGGACCCGTTCTTTTCTGCTTCTCCTTCAGGCATTGTAAAGGGCGTGACCGAATCGATATTGGCCTCGATGGCGGCCACAAATGCATTAATCACCTGGGGATCGAACTTTGTGCCCGCCTGTTCCTGGAGCTGGTTCAATGCCTTGCGGATGCTCATGTTTTCCGTGCCCGGACGATCCGATGTCATGGCGTCAAAGGCGTCGCTGACGGCGATAATCCGCGCCCCGACGGGAATCGCCTCCCCGGTCAGGCCATCGGGATAACCGGAGCCGTCATGCCGCTCGTGGTGATGGAGAATAATGGGCGCCACTTCGTTTAACAAAGACAGCCGGCCGATGATTTTTGCGCCGATAACGGGATGCTGTTTAATGGTTTCAAAATCTCCGGGCGACAGGTGGCCCAGGTTTCCCAGGATATTGTCCTGCATCGCCAGCTTTCCGATATCGTGCAAAAGCCCGCCCCTGTAAATCTCCTCGGTTTCATGGGCCGACAGCCCCATTTGCTGCGCCGCCATTTTAGCATAATTGGCAACATTCAGGGAGTGTCCGTGGGTGCAGACATCCTTCGCCTCCAGGGCCAGAACAAGCCCCTCGATGATTTCCCGAAACGCCTCGAGCATCCGCTCGTCGTACCTGAATGCCTTATGCAGCGCGATCGCCCCCTGCCTGCCGGAATCCCTGACAAAATCGATCTCGCTTTGCAGCAGGCTTCTCGGCCGGCTGAAGTAAACGGCCA
>PUOB01000278.1 GCA_003551985.1 Desulfobacteraceae bacterium
CAATATCTGAAAAAAGACGCCGGATGGTATAAATAAACATCCTGACCCGATCTTCGGGCATGTCGGCGCGTTCCTTCAGGTCCGCTCCGGCGCAGAAGGCTTTTTCACCTGCGCCGGTAATGATGACCACCCGGATACCGGCGTTAAAGCGGATTGATTCCACCTCGGCCTTCATGGCATTGAGCATGTCGAAATTAATGGCGTTCATGGCGTCCGGCCGGTTCAGGGTCAATATGGCAACCTGGTCCCGGACGTCAACCGTCAGGACGTTGTCCGTGTTCGTCATTTTCCCCTCCTGCTGACATGGTAATTATAAAACTGTCCGGCGGATCAGCATCCGATGTAGCGCGAAATGACCAGGCGCTGGATTTCGGACGTCCCTTCGCCGATATCGAGCAGCTTCTGATCCCGAAAAAACCGCTCAACGCTGTATTCCTTCATCAGCCCGTAACCGCCGTGTATCTGGACCGCGTTGTCCGCGATGCGCCCCATGAGTTCGGAGCAATAGACCTTGGCCATGGCCGCCTCTTTCTGAAACGGCCGGTTATGGCTTCTCAGCCAGCAGGCCTTGTAGAGAAGGTTCCTGGCGCATTCCAGCTCGGTCGCGGCATCGGCCAGCTTGAAAGCGATAGCCTGGAATTTGGATATGGGCTTCCCGAACTGGACCCGGTCTTTTGCATATTTCAACGCCGCCTCGTATGCCCCCTGGGCACCGCCAAGACCCATTGCCGCGATGGACAGGCGTCCGCCATCCAGGGTGGTCAGCATCTGTCGAAACCCTTCCCCCGGGTTTCCCAGGACATTTTCATGAGGCACCCGGACATCGTCAAAATAAAGTTCGGCCGTATTGGAGGCCCGCCACATCATTTTTTTATGCATCGGCAATGCCTTGTACCCAGGGGTGCCCTGCTCCACCAGGAAACAGGTATACTGGGGCCGACCGTCTTCCTTGTGACCGGTAATGCGCTGTACCGTCACGCCTCTGGATAGCTCGCAGGCCGCATTGGTGATAAATATCTTTGAACCGTTCAAGACCCATTCATTCCCGTCAGGCACGGCAACCGTTTTCGATCCGCCGGCATCCGAGCCGGCGGAGGGTTCGGTCAAGCCGAAACCCCACAACCCTTCCCCGCTGCAGAGTTCGGGAAGGTATTTTTCCTTCTGCCGTTTTGTACCGAAATAATAAATCGGCCCGATACCCAGGGAATTGCCCGCGGCAATGGTTGCCGCCTGGGATCCGTCGACGCGGGCGAGCTCCTCCACCGCAATGATGTAGGAAATATAATCAAGCGCCTGGCCGCCGAATTCCTCGGCTACAAACATCCCGAACAAACCGATCTCCCCCATTTTCCGGGTCAGATCCGGTGAAAAATGCTCCTGCTCGTCCAGATCCATGGCCACAGGGGCGATTACCTTTTCGGCAAACTTGCGGATTTCCTTCCTGATCATTTCCTGTTCGGTACTCAAGTCAAAATCCAATGGCCACCTCCCCAGCGTCAAACTCGTGGATAGTGTCTGAAGCATTGTTTAATTATATGAAGGCCGTTCAAAAACATAAATAACGTGGACGTTAACTTTTGTAAAGATTTTTTCAACCGCCCCCAAATTTTTGGCTGCTCCCAAATTTATAACTTTCTGATAAAAAAATACATAAATAATATTTTTTTTTTGAAGAAAGTTTTAGGTCTTTTATTTAACAAGCAGATACCGGCTTTTTACGAGTGCATCAGCCTTGACATCCAGGGCTTGATGCTTACCATAAATCAGACTCAATAATCCGATATAACTGAAAAATAACGTAAACCCAGATGATGCTTGACAAAATATTGTTCAACGAGGAGGGTCGCATAACGGCCGCTTGAAACAATGAACCCCAACCAAAAAAGGAGGGCTTTCAGATGTTCACAAGAGGGTTATGGAATTTTCCAGGATTCGGCCTGAGAACGCATTTTGAAGAGCTTGATCGTTTGAGAAGGATGACGCGCAACGCAGATATTGGGGCATTTACGGAGTCCTCAATAATGCCAATCCCGTAAATGTCGGGTTCAGACGGCTTTGTAATCACGCCATGGCGTGATAAGATCAAGGCGCGTGCCATCTTTGAAGAATTGAGCGTACTTACCTGTACGTGAGATTCTTAAAGGATGGCGCGCAACGCAGATATTGAACGTTTTACAAAGCCGTCAATAGTTTTTGTCGGCAAATTCCAGCCACCCCCCGGCTTCAACCAGCGCCCGGTCAAAATCCGATATCGAAAAAGGAATTTCGGATTGCCGATCTCCCGAGACGACACGCAGCACACCGGCATCCAGATCCGCCTCGATGGTGGTGTCGCGGCCCGCAAACTCAATAAAAAGCTTGTCGATTGCATCGGGCGGAAGCTCTATGGCCAGCATGCCGCAGTTGAACATGTTCTGCCGGAAAATCCGGGCAAAGCTTTCAGCGATGACCATGCGTATGTCGTTTACCTCCAGCGCCCACGGGGCGTGTTCCCGGGACGAGCCGCACCCGAAGTTGGCGCGGGTGACAATCACGCGGCACCCGGCAATGTCGACCGCCGGGTCGAACCCCTCTACCGAAAGGTCTTCCAACAGGTAAGGCTTGAGGGCTTCCTTGGATATTTCGGTCAGGTACTTGGCCGGAATAATCTCATCCGTATTGATATCACTCCTGTCCAGAAACAGGACTTTTCCGCTGAAACGATTCATTTTCAAATACTCCGCATTATCCGTTGTAAAGGTTGGAATTCGTTATCTGTCCGGCAACCGCGGTTGCTGCGGCGGTTGCCGGGCTCATGAGGTGCACCATTCCGCCCTTGCCCATGCGGCCGTAAAAATTCCGGTTGGTGGTGGATGCGCATACCTCCCCTTCCGCGATCACACCGCAGCTCATTCCCAGGCAGGCCCCGCATGTCGGGTTCGTCACGCAGAAACCCGCATCCATGAATATTTTAATAATGCCCTCTTCCAGCGCCTGATTAAATATACCCGGCGTGGCAGGAGAAACAATGCCCCGGACATGGTCGTTTATTTTGTTTCCCTTCAGCACCGCCGCCGCCGTTCGTAAATCCTCGATACGGCCGTTGGTGCAGGACCCGATATAAATCTGGTCAACCGGCGTTCCCGCCATTTCAGAGACCGGAGACACATTGTCAGGCTTGTAGCCGAACGTTACCAGCGGCACAAGCGCGGACGCATCGATTTCGATGACCGGGTCGTATGCGGCATCCGGGTCCGGAAGCCATGACCGGTAATCCGAAAGGGCGGCCGCTTTCGAATCGTATTCCTTCTGAATAAACGGCCACAGGTAATCCACGGTGGTTTCGTCCGGATAGCAGATCCCCGATGTGGCGCCGGCTTCAACCGCCATGTTGCACAAGGTCATGCGCGATTCCATGCTCATGGCGTCAACCGCGCTTCCTGAAAATTCGATCACCCGGTCCGTTGCGCCGTTGACCCCGATCCTGCCGATAATATCGAGGATCAGGTCCTTGGCGAATACGCCTGCGGGCAGTTGGCCGTTTACAGTGATTTTCATCGATCGCGGGTAGCGGAACGCACAGACGCCCTTTAATATTCCCACCTCGAGGTCGGTCGTTCCCACGCCCGCGGCAAATGCGCCAAAGGCCCCGTGCGTGCAGGTGTGGGAGTCCCCCATAATGATGGTGTAGCCGGGCCGCACAAAGCCCTTTTCCGGGAAAAGCGCATGGCATACCCCATTTCTGCCGACATCGAAAAAATTTTCAATATTGTTTCTGCGGGCCCAGTCTCTTACAATCTTTCCCTGCAGGGCCGTCTTGGAATCCTTGGCCGGCGTCACATGGTCGATGACCGCCATAATCTTGGCCGGATCGAAAACCCGGTCCTTTCCCCGTGCCGCAAGGTCGTTTATGGCAACGGGCGTGGTAATTTCATGGCAGAATACCGCATCCAGTGATATGACGTGCATATCTCCCGCCGGGTTGTCCACGTAATGGGCATCAAATATTTTTTCCGCTACTGTTTTTCCAGCCATTGTATTCCCCGAAATAAATGCGTTGCTAAATGCAGCCGTGACCACTACCGAATTTCAGTTTTCCTTACCAGATCTTCATAAAAAATAAAACGATAAAGATATTTGGTGGACTCGTAAATACCAAGCACGTCTTCCGGCGCAAAACGGTTTTCCGGGACTATTTGGGTTGATGAACCGTCAATCAATAATTATTTTTTAGTTATAACGACAAAATAAACAAAAGGAGGCAACCCATGAAACTGACAAGTTCCGCCTTTGAAAACGATGCTGCGATTCCCAAAAAGTACACCTGTGAAGGCGAAAACATCAATCCGCCGCTGGCCATTGCGGATGTGCCGGCCGAGGCAAAAAGCCTTGTTCTGATCATGGACGATCCGGATGTCCCCACGACCATCCGGGAAGACGGGATGTGGGACCACTGGATTGTATTCAACATTCCTCCGGAAACCACCGAAATACCGGAAGGTCGGGAACCCGAAGGGGTCCAGGGCCTCGGTACCAGCGGGGATGCCCATTATTTCGGGCCGTGCCCGCCGGACCGGGAGCACCGCTACTTTTTCAAGCTTTACGCACTCGATACCCGGCTCGACCTTCCCGAAAAAACCGACAAGGTTACCGTGGAAAAGGAGATGACCGGGCACGTAATCGACAAAACCCATCTCATCGGCCGGTATGAAAGGCAATAATCATTGGGGAGTCCGCGATGCCGTTTGTTACCATACCGGGGCTGAAAGGCCTGCTTTATGTCCCTGATGGATGCGACAATGCCTCCAAGAAACATGCGTGCGACGATTGTTACGCATGCCAGGGATGCGCGGACACCCGTTGCAGTGTCTGCCGGGAGGAAAAACCGCCTCCCGGCAGGGGCGGGCCCGCCAAAAAACCGGCCAAACCATGAAACCTCATTTTTTTAATCAAAAAAGCCGGATTGAAGCCCCTGTTGAGACGGTTTTCGCCTGGCACGAGCGGGCGGGCGCCATAGAGCGGCTTTCTCCCCCGTGGGACAACATACGGTTGGTAAGCCAAAGCAACGGCATACAACCCGGAAGCACCGTCCGGCTCAAAATATCCCCCGGCGGGCCCCTTCCTGCCGGGCCGTTTCACCTCAACTGGACGTCCGTTCACACGGCATATGAAAAGAACCGCCTTTTTCAGGACATCCAGGTAAAAGGGCCCTTTTCAAAATGGATACACACCCACCGGTTTGACCCGAGCGGTGAAAACGCTTGCTTCATCGAAGACCACATTAAATATGCCCTGCCGCTTCACACGGCGACCGCCCCCTTGTTCGGCGACTCAATCCGATCCCGCCTGGAAGGGATCTTTGCCTACCGGCACCGTACAACGGCCGCGGATATCGACTGCCACGCCGGATACGGCATGAAGCCGATGAACGTACTGGTTTCCGGATCCAATGGCCTGATCGCGTCGACATTGATCCCCTTTTTGACAACAGGCGGGCACCGGGTCTTCCGGCTGCTCCGGACCCCGCCGGAGCCGGAAGCCCGTGATTGCGCCTACTGCGACCTCGCCGGCGGCGTTATCGACCTGGAAAACATTGAAAACATCGATGCGGTCATTCACCTTGCCGGCGAAAACATAGGCGGGGCGCCCTGGACGAGAAACAAAAAACATCGAATTCTGGAAAGCCGCACCCGGTCGACCTCCCTTCTTGCCAGCGCCCTGGCAAAAATGAAAAATCCGCCGAAATTGTTTGCCTGCGCCTCAGCCATCGGCTATTACGGAAACCGGGGGGTGGAAATGCTGACGGAGTCCGCCGGACCCGGCGACGATTTCATATCGGATGTCTGCAGAAAGTGGGAAGCCGCTGCCCGACCGGCCATCGACGCGGGAATCCGAACGGTCTTCATGCGGATCGGCATTGTACTGACCCCTGCGGGCGGCGCCCTTCAGAAACTGCTGCCGGCATTTCAGGCGGGACTTGGCGGCCCCATCGGAGACGGGCGCCAGTATATGAGTTGGATTGGCATTGACGATGTGGCCGGCGCCATACTGCATGTCATGGCGGACGAAAATATCTATGGGCCGGTCAACCTGGTCGCCCCTGAACCGATCACGAACAGGGCGTTCGCCGAAACGC
>PUOB01000114.1 GCA_003551985.1 Desulfobacteraceae bacterium
GACGGCGAGGAGTATGTGGCCAGTCTGACGGATACATGCATGGACTGCCATTCCAACAAGGAGGACTTCTGTGACAGGTGCCACGATTATGTCTCGGTAGATCCTTACTGCTGGGATTGTCATACATTCCCGGAGGAGAACAACTGATGGAAAAAAGCAGACGAAGATTCCTGAAAATCGCCGGATATTCGATTATAGGCGTGGGCGCGGGCTCTTTGCTGGTCGGGATATCCCCGAAACGGATCACGGCGGCCCCTGATGCACCGCCGCGGTACAAAGACCGTCCCGAGGCCCTGAAGGCAGCGCGCTGGGGCATGGTGATCGACACGCGAAAGATCACCAGCCGGATCAACCGGAATATGCAGCAGGTTTGCCACAAAATCCATAACGTACCGGATTTTGTCGGCAAGCTGGGCGCCAAAAACCATGAAATCAAGTGGATATGGCCGACCCCGTTCAAAAACGCATTTATTGAGCAGGATGCCCAATTCGTGTCCGATCATCTCAAGCGTACCGAAATCCCGGTTTTGTGCAATCACTGCAACAATCCCCCCTGTGTCCGGGTGTGCCCGACGCGTGCGACGTTCAAGCGTGAATCCGACGGTCTGGTCTTGATGGATTTTCACCGGTGCATCGGATGCCGCTTCTGCATGGCGGGCTGTCCCTACGGCGCCCGGAGCTTCAACTACCGGGACCCGAGGGATTCGGGTGCCCTCACGGAAATCGAGGAGAACTTTACACTGCGGACGAAAGGCGTCGTGGAAAAGTGCAATTTTTGCGCGGAGCGGCTGGCCCGGGGCGAGTCCCCGGCATGCGTGGAAGCGTCGAACGGCGCTTTGGTATTTGGTGATCTGGAGGATCCCGATTCCGAAATCCGGAAGCTGCTTGCGGAAAATTATGCCATTACCCGGAAGGCGGAGCTGGGTACCTATCCATCCGTATTTTATATCATATGACCATCGTATGAGGTTGCCATGCTAGAAAAAGCGCTAAGTGGAAGCAAATTATACTACACACTGGTTTTGGGCCTGCTGGCTTTGATCGGCATCGGGTTTCTGTTTTATCTGAACCAGCTTAATGTCGGCCTCGGTGTTACCGGGATGAACCGGGATGTCACGTGGGGGTTTTACATTGCCCAGTTCACCTTCCTGGTGGGCGTTGCGGCATCGGCGGTAATGCTGGTGCTCCCCTATTACCTGCACGACTATAAAGAGTTCGGCAAGATGACCGTTCTCGGCGAGTTTCTGGCGGTGTCCGCCGTGCTCATGTGCCTGCTGTTCATTATCGTCGACCTCGGCCAGCCGCAGCGGCTGCTTAACGTGCTGCTTTATCCCTCCCCCCAGTCCGTACTTTTCTGGGATATGATTGTGCTCAACGGGTACCTGTTTTTAAACATCATTATCGGCTGGAACGTGCTGTCGGCCGAAAAAGAGGGCGTTCCGCCCGAGTTCTGGCTCAAGCCATTGATTTACCTGTCCATCCCTTTTGCTGTCAGCATTCACACCGTAACGGCGTTTCTGTATTCCGGCCTTCCCGGGCGGGGGTTCTGGCTCACGGCGGTTCTGGCACCGAAGTTTCTGGCCTCGGCGTTTGCGGCCGGCCCGGCATTTTTGATCCTTTTGAGCTTTATCCTCCGGAAATTCACGAATTTCGACGTCGGGCAAAAGCCGATTCAGACGCTTGCCAAAATCGTCTGCTATGCGACGATCGCCAGTTTGTTTCTGTTTTTCTGCGAGATTTTCGTGACCTTCTACAGCCAGATTCCGGAGCACATGGATCACAAAATCTACCTGTTCTTCGGGCTTGACGGAAAAAGCGCGCTGGTACCGTGGATGTGGACTTCGGTGCTGGTCCTTATGACCGCCGCGGTTCTGCTGGTTATCCCGGCGGGGCGTAAAAACGAATATGTGCTGGGCCTGGCCTGTATATTCGTTTTCTTCGGGTCATGGATCGACAAGGGACTCGGCCTGATTTCCGGCGGCTTTATTCCCAACCCGCTTCATGAGGTCAACGAATATATTCCGACGGTGCCCGAGGTGATGGTTTCCATCGGCGTTTACGCAATCGGCTTTCTGGTATTGACCTTGCTGTTTAAGGTGGTTGTGGGGGTTAAGGAGGAAGTCAAGGGGTAAATCACCCGACAGGTTCATTATCAGGAGGGGTTTATCCGCCGACCGGATAGACCCCTTTTTCTGTGGTGCCGGGGCGAAAAATACTTTTTCATTTGAATCCGTGTTTTTTTGTTGACAATTCCTGACATAATTCTATAATTTCTTGTTTTATAATTTAACAGGTATAGGGAGGGGTTATCATGTATGCAGTCGTTGCCACTGGCGGCAAACAATATAAAGTGAGCGAAGGGGATATCCTGCGTGTTGAAAAGCTCGCCGGGGATGTGGGTGATACTGTTTCCCTGGACCAGGTCCTGATGGTGTCCGATGGCGAGGACGTCCGGATCGGACGGCCCCTGGTTGAAAATGCGGCTGTGAACGCCAGCATTGTTGAGCAGGGAAAGGCCAAAAAAATCCTTGTTTTTAAATACAAGCGCCGAAAGCGCTATAGAAAAAAGCAGGGCCACAGGCAGTCGTTTACGGCCATTAAAATCGACAATATCACCAACAATTAACAGTTTCGTAAAAAGTCACGATCAGACGGCTTTGTTAAGCGTCGCTTTTATAATAAGAGGGATGAACAATGGCACATAAAAAGGCGGGCGGCAGTTCAAAGAACGGCCGGGACAGCAATGGACAGCGGCGCGGCGTCAAGCGCTTCGGCGGGCAGACCGTCCGGGCCGGAAACGTACTCGTAAGGCAGCTCGGAACGAAAATTCACCCGGGTGAAAATGTCGGGATGGGCAAGGATTATACGCTTTTCGCAACCGTCGACGGTGTTGTATCCTATGAGCGACTGGGGCGTTCGCGGAAAAAAGTAAGTGTATATGCCGCCGCGTGAAATTCATTGACGAAGCAGAAATCACCGTTACCGCCGGCAACGGCGGGCGGGGATGTGTAAGCTTTCGGCGAGAAAAATACATTCCCCGCGGGGGGCCGGACGGCGGCGACGGGGGAAACGGGGGCGACGTGATCGTCCGCACAACCGTCAGCCGGCGAACCCTCTACCGTTTCCGACATCAAAAGGTGTTCCGGGCAAAAGACGGCGGGCACGGACAGGGCAGGCAGAAAACCGGCAAAAAAAGCGATGACCTCGTGATAGACGTTCCGCCCGGCACAGTAATAACCAATGCCGACACCGGGGAATTGATTTGCGATTGCGTCAATGACGGACAGGCGCACGTTGTCGCAAAAGGCGGTATGGGGGGGCGCGGCAACCGACGTTTTGCCACATCCACCAACCGGGCGCCCCGGTATGCCCAACCGGGAACCGCCGGGGAAACCCTCACCTTGCAACTGGAGCTCAAGCTCCTTGCGGACGTCGGCATTATCGGTTTTCCAAACGCCGGTAAATCAACCCTTCTTTCGCGTATTTCCGCGGCAAAACCCAAGATCGCAGACTATCCTTTTACCACGTTGACGCCTATTTTAGGGGTGGTTGACACCGGCCGGGGCGAACCGTTTGTCGTAGCGGACATCCCGGGACTGATTCAGGGGGCCCATCAGGGTGCCGGGCTGGGAATCCGTTTTTTGAAACATGTTGAGCGGACCGGCGTTCTGCTTCATGTCATCGATGCCACCGCTATTGATCCTGAAGATCCCCTTGCCGGTTATCACGTGATCAATCGGGAGCTTTCCGGATTTTCCCCCCAACTGGCCCAAAAATCACAGATCATCGCAGTAAACAAGATGGACCTGCCGGACGCGTCCGACAATGCGAAGCGGCTGGAAGAGGCTGCCGCCGGCCTTACGATACACCGGATTTCAGGAGCGACCGGCGCGGGTATCGACACCCTTTTGAATACCCTGGAAAACACCTTGTTTAAAGAAAAAGATTATGACGGTTGACCGCAAAAACGTCTTCGAACAGGCCGGGCGCGTGGTTGTCAAAGTCGGCAGCGGTGTTTTGACCAGCCGGTACGGACTCAACACGGACCGGATCGACAGCTTAAGCCGGCAGATTGCGTCGCTTATCGATTCGGGCAGAGAAGTGCTGCTGGTCTCGTCCGGGGCCATGGCATGCGGCCAGCAAAAAATCGGCCTGACAAAGCGGCCCGAAGAGATCCCGAAGCGTCAGGCGATTGCCGCCGTTGGCCAGGCGGACCTGATCTGGACCTACGAGGTCGCTTTCTCCCGCTATCATCACAAGGTCGCCCAGATCCTGCTGACCGGAGACGATCTCAGCAGCAGCCGGCGCCGCTACCTCAACGCCCGCAATACCCTCAATACGCTCATGGAATGGCGGGTTCTGCCCATCATCAATGAAAACGACACCGTGGCCGTCGAGGAAATCAAATTCGGAGACAACGACAATCTCTCGGCCCTGATCACCCTGATGATGAACGCGGATATACTGATCAACCTCACGGACATCGATTCCCTGTATTCCGGCGACCCGCGGACAAACCCGGACGCGGTCCGAATTCCGGAGGTCAACCATATCAGCCGCGAGGTGGAACGGGTCGCAAGCGGGCTGCCGGGCGTGCTGGGCACCGGCGGGATGCTGTCGAAAATCAAAGCGGCCCGGAAGGTGACGTCGGCCGGAATCCCCATGGTCATCGCCGACGGTTCCTGCGACAATATCCTGGCATCGTTGTTTGCCGGTGAATCCGCGGGCACTTTTTTTGCGCCGTCAAGGGACCGGCTGTCCAATCGAAAATGCTGGATTGCATTTCATCGCAAGCCCAAAGGCGTTTTAATAATCGACGACGGGGCGGTGGAAGCCATTATGAAAAAGGGAAAAAGCCTGCTCCCCAGCGGTATTGCGGCGGTAGACGGCGAGTTCGGCATCGGTGCGCCCGTGGCGCTGCATGACGGGCGGAACAACTGGCTGGCCACGGGGCTGGTCAACTACAGTGCGGCGGATATTCGCAAAATTATGGGCTGCCGGACCGATCGGATCAAAAAGGAACTCGGGGACAAGCCGTATGATGAGGTTATTCACCGGAACAACATGACCGTGCTTGGCGAATTGACCTGAAAGCATCTTTTTACGAGTTTTATTAAGGGAGGCCGTTTATGACGGTTGAAAGCATCGTCGGACAGTTGGCGAAGGGGGCCCGGGCAGCGGCCATGGCGCTGGCAAGCGTTTCAACGACCCGGAAGAATGACGCCCTCAAGGCGATCGCAGAAAAAATGATCGAACAGGCGCCCTATATCAAATCCCAAAACGTCCTGGACCTGGATGCAGCCCGTAAAAATGGGCTGACGGATGCCATGATCGACCGATTGACCGTGGATGACAAGACGATCCGGTCCATGGCGGACGGGCTGCTGGAAGTCGCCGGACTGCCGGATCCGGTCGGATCATCGGACGGTACGTGGATACGGCCGAACGGACTTGCCGTCAACCGGGTGCGGATACCGCTTGGCGTTATCGGCATTGTCTACGAATCCCGGCCCAACGTGACGATCGATACGGCCGGGTTGTGCCTGAAATCGGGAAACGCCGTAATCCTCCGGGGTGGTTCGGAAGCCATTCATTCCAACAAGGCCCTTGCCAAAAGCATATCCGAGGCCCTGTCTGAAACGGGCATGCCTGAAAATGCCGTCCAGATCGTGCCGGTGACGGATCGGGAAGCCGTCACCCTGCTTTTGCAGAAGGAAGAGGAGATCGACCTGATCATTCCCCGGGGCGGCGAAGGCCTTATCCGGTTCGTGGTGGAAAACTCCAAAATTCCGGTTCTCAAGCATTACAAGGGCGTCTGCCACGTTTACGTGGATGTGTCGGCCGATGCCGCGATGGCGGAAGAAATATGCTTTAATGCCAAGGTGCAGCGGCCGGGAGTATGCAATGCAATGGAAACGCTGCTTGTCCACAAGGATACCGCAGAGGCCTTTCTCCCGGAGATAGCCGGGCGTTTGTCCGGGGCGGGCGTTGAAATCAGGGGCTGCGAGCACACCTGCCGCATCCTTCCGTCCGCCGTCCCGGCCGTGGCGGATGATTGGTACGCCGAGTATCTCGACCTTATCCTGGCCGTCCGGGTCGTGGAAAACATCGA
>PUOB01000269.1 GCA_003551985.1 Desulfobacteraceae bacterium
GCCCGACAAGCAGTTCGCGGAACGCCTCCTGCTGCTCTTCGTAGTCGCCGCCGTAGGATATGGTGAATCCGGCGGGCACGGCGACGCCGTCGATTTCCCCGCGGATGTCGGCAAGGATGGACCCCATATCCCGACCGGCGATGTTGGCCCGGACGGTAACGATCCTTTCCTGATTTTTACGCTCGATCTGTATGGGCCCGGTTTTTGATTTCACCGACACGATGTTCCTGAGCGCCACCGAAGCGCCCGCGGCATTGGTGACGGTCATGTCAAGGATTTCGCGCACGGAAAGATACTCGGCGTCCTTCACCTTGACCCGGACGGGGTATTCCCGGCCGCCGTCCCGGAACTGGCCGGCGCGTGTCCCGGCAATGAATGTCTGCAGGCCTTCATTGACCGTCTGCACGGAAACGCCCATGGCCTCGGCTTTCATTCGATCAACCGAGACGACGCGTTCGGGTGCCCCGCTTGTACGGCTGACGATGGTGTCGGTCACCCCGTCCACATCCGCTATAATATCGCTTACCCGTTCGGCAAGGGCGTCGGCTGTATCGAGATCGTAGCCCCGGAGTTCGATTTCGATGCGTTCCGTGCCGCCGCCGGTGGTGCGGCGGATTAAAAACAGTCCCTGGCCTTCACGGGTCCGTATCACCGCGCCAGGCATATTCGTCAATTCAGTGCGCAGTGCCGCGGCAATTTCCGCGCTGGAACGATCCCTTTCGGACTGCGGAACCAGGGCGATGCGAAGCTGCCCCTCGTTTGATCCCCCGCCACGCCAATGGGAGCCCCCGACACTGGCAACGACGTTTTTAATTTCAGGGACTTTTGAAAACACGACCGCCTCGATCTCCCGGATCATCCGGTCGGTTACGTCGAGACGGGTGCCGACGGCCATTTCAGCATTGACGCGCACTTCCCCCTCGTCCGTTGCCGGCATCAGTTCCGTGCCGATTTTCGGTATCATGGAAAGGCTTGCGGCCAGTATCAAGGCAGTGATGAAAAGCGCCACCGCCCGGTGATCGAGTGCAAGCGCCAGCAGTTTTTGGTATTTGTTTTCAAACACCCGGCCGACGCGCGAAAAAAAATAAAACAGCGGCGCGCCGATCCGGAAAAGCCCGGTTTCCCTTTCCTCCGCGGATTTGAGAAACCTTGCGGAAAGCATCGGGATCACGGTCAGGGCGACCGCCAATGAGCACAAAAGGGCAAAGGCGATGACCAGGGCGAGTTGATAAAACATCATTCCCGCGATTCCCCGAACAAAGACAAGGGGCACGAAAATGGTCAGGGTGGTGATGGTGCTGGCGATGATGGCCGAAGAGACTTCCCCTGCACCATTGACCGCGGATGCCTCCGGGGCGGCCCCTTCCTCACGCATCCGGTAAATGTTTTCCAAAACGACAATGGCGTTGTCCACAAGCATCCCGACGCCCAGTGCCAGCCCGCCCAGGGTCATGATATTGAGGGTGAAGCCGCCCAGGTAAATCATGGCAAACGTGCCGATAATGGAAACCGGAATGGCCACCCCGATAATGGCGGTGCTGCGAATGTTCCGCAAAAACACCATGAGTACCAGCAGGGCGAAAAGCCCGCCAAACATGGCGGCGGATCCGACATTGGTGATCGAGCGCTGGATGTATTCGGAAGTGTCGATAATGGGGGAGATTCGGACCTGGGGGATGTCTTCGTTGATGCGCCCGATCTCGGCCAGCACCTGCCGGGCGACTTCGACGGTATTGGTTCCGGATTGTTTGTTCACGGAAAGACGCAGTCCGGGATCGCCGTTGACGCGCACAATCCGTCGAATTTTTTCGTGGCCGTCCGTTACCTCGGCAACCTGGCCGAGGCGAACGGGTACGTTGTCGCGGACGGCGATGGTGGTGTCTCTGATTTCATCGATGCTTGCAAATTCACCGGCGGTCCGCAGGGTCAGTTCCATGGTGTCGGATTCGATTGAACCGGCCGGAAGAGTGATATTGGCCGCCCTCAACGCCTGAATGATGTCGGATGTTGACACGCCGACCGATTTTAAGCGGTCCGGGTCCATATCGACATGGATTTCCCGTTCAAGCCCCCCCCATACGTCCATGGCGGCCACCCCCGGCACCCGTTCGATGCGGTACTTGATGTCGTCATCGATGATGCGCCGTGTGTCCAGGGGGTCGAGGTTGCTCGCCGCCCCAAGAATGAGGATGGGAAAGGCCGCGGGGTCGAACTTGCGAAGGGAAGGGCGGTCCGCATCATCGGGAAGCCTTGGGATAACCCGGTCAAGCCGGTCCCGGACATCGTTTGCCGCGGCATCCAGATCGGTGCCCCAGGCAAACGTCACCCGGACGCTGCTCCCGCCCTCTGTGGACACCGACGATACCTCCTCGACGCCGGGCACGGCGCTCATCGCCTCCTCGACGGGCCGGGTGATCAGCTCTTCGATGATTTCCGGGCTGGCCTGTTCATAATTGGTCGAAACGCTCAAGGTCGGATAGGTGATATCCGGCAGCAGATCGACGGGAAGACGCGTCAGTGCCATGCCGCCGATAATGATCACGCACAGCGTAACCATTGTGGTGAAGACCGGTCGTTTAACGGAAAAAGCCGCTGCTTTCAATTGTCGAGTTCCGTGATTGTTTGGGAAATGCGTATCTTGGCGCCGTCTTCAAGCAGATGCTGCCCCAGAGTCACAACCCTGCCGGAAATATCCGGGGCGGTCACTTCAACACGGCCCCCCTGGGTGATTCCGGTCTCGATGGGCACGAATGCGACGGTCAGCCCCTCCTCATCGGAGAGGAAAACCCCTTTCCGGCCGCCTCTATTGACAATGGCGGAGACGGGAATAACGGTTGCATCCGGTTTTTTCGCAAATTCGATGCGGGCGCGCATATACATACCGGGCGCCAGGAGACGTTCTTTGTTGGGGATTTCAATTTCCACTAAAGCCTGGCGGGATTCTTCCGCAAGCACGGGCGCCCGCCTGACGACAAAACCATCAAATGTCCGCCCGGGGTATGCGTCGGTCGTCACCGTTGCGAGCTGTCCGATACGGATTTCGGGGAAATCCCGTTCGATGACGTTTATCCTGGCAATAACCGTATTGATGTCAACGATTGAAACCACGGGATCGTTCGCCCGCAGCATGTTCCCTTCATCGATGAATTTTTCGGATACGACCCGGTAGTCGTCGCCGTTGGACCAGCGGGCATGGATGCGGGTGTAGGAAAGGCGAACCCTTGCGGCTTCCAGGGCGGCCTGGCGCTGTTGAACGTTCGCCCGGGCCACCTCGTGGGACGCCCTGGCCGCGTTGTATTTTGCCTTTGCCGTATCGAGTTCGGCCTCGGATGCAACCCGCTGCTCCCGCAGCTCACGGGTTCGTTCAAGCTCTCGGGAGGCGATTTCGAGCGCACTTTCCGCGTCCTTTTGGTTGGCGCGGCTGACTTCCAGCTCGGCTTCGGCCTGGGTTACGGAAAGGGCGTATTCTTCGCTGTCCAGAACGGCAACAAGGTCGCCGTTTTCAACCCGGTCGCCGATATCAACCCGGAGCTCTTCGAGGCGCCCTGATATTTTCGGAGAAATCACGAACCGGGAAGACGGCCGGATGGATCCTGTAAACTGTGCAATGTCGGAAATGGTGTCCTGCCCGATGTCCGCAACCTCGACCGGTACGGCCCGCCGGCCTTCCCTGGACGCTGATCCGGGGCCGGAGGCGGTCGGTTCGGGCCAAAAAAACCGCCATCCGAAAAATCCGGCAAATAGTATAAGGAGCACCGTAAAAAGCGCTTTTTTCACTATACCTCCAATGGCTGCAATGCGTTTAAAATTTCATCGACCTTGCACGGAAAGAAATTTTCTCATTTCCGGATGGACACTTATTGCAAGTTATATGCCGTAGGTCGGGATTCATATCCCGACATTGACCTGAAACCGAACGGGCGGTGGTCCGTAGGGGCGAAAAATCTTTCGCCCGCCGGCTTTTACGGCAATAATTGTCGAATAAAGGCCCTGCGGCAGGAAAAAATTGTCGAGACCGGCAAGACTCAGTCCGTCATGTTTTTCGGCTCCCCGCCGGGCAGTCCAAGCTCCTTCGCACGCAGAACGCGCCGCAGGAGCTTCCCGCTCAACGTCCTCGGCAGGGTTTCGATAAATTCCACGTCCCCGACGACAATGTCCGTCTCGAGGCTACCCTTTAAAAACGCTTTTATCTCATAGGCCAGGCGCGATGATGGAATATAACCGGTCGAAGGGGTTATAAAGGCTTTAAGGCATGACACAGGGCGGTTGGGGTCGGCCCCCTTTGCGATTACCGCCGCTTCATGCACCGCCGGATGCATACAAAGCATCTGCTCGATTTCAAAGGGCCCGATCAGTTTATTGTCCCCGGCCTTTAACAGGTCGTCGTTTCTGCCGTGGTGATAGAAATAGCCCTCTTCATCCGCAAGGGCGATATCGCCCGTCAGAAACCACCCGTTATCCGAAAAATAGGCATTGTAACGGCCCGGATCACTATATATGCCTGTCATCATGCCCGGCCATCCCGGTTTCAAAGCCAGCTCCCCAAGCGACATCGGCGGGAGGGGGTTGTCCTGCTCATCGAGTATGGCGGCTTCTATCCCCGGCAGAATGCGGCCCATGGATCCGGGCTTGATGTCCGCACCGACAATATTGGCGATACAGATCACCCCGGTTTCGGTCATCCACCAGATATCATGGGGGGTGATTCCCATATGCTTGCGGCACCAGTAAATGACTTCCGGCACAAGCGGTGCTCCGACCGTCACGACGTGCAACAGGGGCGAGATGTCGTACCGGGTCGGCAGGTCCCCGGACGCCGTCATCAGGGCCGTGAGTATACGGGGGGTGGTATACCATGCGGATACGCGGTTTCTTTCGAGTATGTGATAACAATTGGCCGCTGAAAAGAGATCCGCGACAATGAGGCTCGTAATGCCATGAAGCCACGGCGCATATGCCCCGTAAACGGTTCCCGTTACCCAGGCCGGATCACCGTCCGTCCAGAGCACCGTGTCGGGCTTGATATCAAGGGCCCACCCGGCGGTGGCATAAATGCCAACCATGTCGCCGTGGCAGTGAACGATCCCCTTGGGCGGCCGGGTCGAGCCGGAGGTAAAGATCAGGTAAAGCGGGGTTTCCTTAGGAAAGCAGCGGATAACGGGATCGGTCGGCATTTGGGCGGCGATGTCGCCCGCAATGACCTCGCCTGGGAAAATACCCGGTGCCGGGCCATGTTGCAACAATATGGCCTCGATCCCCCCGGTGTCCGCAACAGGTAGTTTTTCGACGAGATCCGGAGTCGTCAACACCCCTTTCGGGTCGATCCCGTCGACGCGGATTTCGACTTCATGGAGCGTCGAGGTGGCAAAGACAGGGCAGAAGATGATGCCAAGCCGAGCGCATGCCGCCATTGCAAAATACGTTTCGGGGCATGCGGGCATGAATACCATAAGGCGATCGCCCACGGCAAAACCGAATTCCTTTTCAAGCATCCATGCCCATTGACAGGATTGGTCCCGAAACTCCCGATAGGTCCAAACCATCCGGGAACCGCCTGATTCATATATAAGGGCGGGATGATCGCGCGTTTCCGGATCTTCGGCCCACCGATCAATCGATGCGGCAACAATGTTGCATTTTTCCGGGCCCTCGGGAAAAAACCGGCTTTCCAGGTCCGACCAGGAAAAATCCATACACGCCTGTTCATAGTTTCTTAAATTCGCCGTGTCCGGGCGTTGGGCGGGTATCCGCGCTTTAATCATGTCCAATCATTCCGTATTTTTTGTGGATGTCCAAGACCTTCCGGATGATTGCCATTGTTTCAGGCGATGCCTTCCCCGGCAGGTCCGCCGGGAGAATACCGCGGTTAATAAGTACTGTTAATACGGATTGAATCGAACAGGTCAACGCCCGCGGGTCATAACCGCCTTCAAGGGCGAAAAACAGTGGCGGCATTGGCTTTGCCGCCCGGGTGAAATAATTCATGATCAACCCGGTGATGCGGCCGTAAATGCTTTCCGTGAAGTCGCATTTTCCCACCGGGTCGTCGGCGTGGGCGTCAAACCCCGCCGCCA
>PUOB01000206.1 GCA_003551985.1 Desulfobacteraceae bacterium
AGAAATCCTCCCTTTCCTTTTGTTCTTCAAGTATCAACAAAAACACATCGAAAACATCCTGGTCGAAAGACCGGTTGTTTTCCTCCCGGACCATCCTTCGGGTGACTTCGATTTCTTCGGGCGTAAGCTGCCAGAGGCGCTGCAAATCCGCATCGATAGAATCGGCAGCGGCTTCCTCCCCGTCAGCGGGGACATCGGACACCGCTTGAGATTCCGCCGGCGATTCCCGCCCGACCTTTAAATCGTCGAGATCCAGCAGAGGCTCATTTTCCCACAAGGTGTCATTTACGGTATATTTGATTTGCCCGAGGCGGGCTTCCCACATATCCGTTACGATATCGCCTTCCGTGTTGTCCTCCATCAGGCTGCGGCGGCTGACGATATCCACAAACCGGCGCAATTCATCCCGCCCGACGCCGTCGGAAAAAACCAGGTATTCGATGCCGTCCCGGAAACACTTGTACGCCAGCTCCTTGTGAAACTGGTCTTTGCGGGATAATGTCCGGCCCCTGTAATGGATGTGCGATTTTTCGATGCCGACAACGAAATTGCCGTAACGACCAATGAATGAAGCCAGCGTTTCATGTGCCTCTTCAATGGAACGTTTGGCTATGGCATGGTTTTCGGGGTAAAAGGATATATTTCGAATGGCATGAACCAGTTTGCCTGCAACCTGCTCGGCATCACGCAGTTCATAGGCCGGCACCCCCCCCTGGCTTTCGAGATTTTCTTTACTTAAAGGGCGGGGGGCGTTTATCATATCATATGAACTCATGTGGACAAAAATGACTGCATAGTAAAAGTTGCGTTTGGACGGCAACGTAATCACGCCATGGCGCGGCAGGATCAAGGCTTGTGAAATCCCGAAGAACCCGGTGAATTTCCTCGCCGACGCTGAAAATCCGTTACGTATGGCAAGCGCCATGACCAGCGCGCTTACTTATCACTACCAAAAACGAACGGAAATATAAATAACTATTGTCTTTGCGGCCTAAAAAATGGAAAAATACGGGAAACTGATAGTCTCTTTAAAGGCTGACCATGCCGTTTACCATGCTTAAAACGATTTTTTGGCTCATTTTTACGGCTTTGCTTCTGCCTTTTGCCGCCACGCTGGATGCAGCGGCCATGGAAAAAGAACTGCCGCTTTGGGAGCTTGGGATAGGTGCCGCCCCGCTCACCATGCCGTCTTACCGCGGGTCGAAAAACCAGGCATTTTTCCCCATTCCAATGCCCTACATCGAATACAGGGGCGATTTTCTTCGGATTGATCGCGAGGGGATCCGGGGCCTGCTGTATGACACCGATCGTTTCAGGCTTGACTTCAGCGGCGACGGCGCCCTCCCCGCCGCCACCGACGAAGACGGCCCCCGCCGGGGAATGCCGGACCTTGATTCTGTTCTGGAGTTCGGCCCGTCCGTAAATTTCATTTTTCATGAAAGCCCGGATGCCAGGCTGCGACTGCGCGTACCGGTACGCGCAGCCATGGCCTTCGATTTCAGCTCCCTGTCCCATGCCGGGTGGAAGGCGCACCCGCACATAAGCGTTGATTTCAGAAAAGCCGTCCGGGGCTGGAATACCGGGGCATCCATCGGCCCCCTGTTCGCCGACAGTAAGTACCATGCATTCTACTATGATGTGAAAGACCGTTATGCCGAGCCTGAATTCAGGGAAGCATATCAATCCGGCGGGGGATACAGCGGCACATCCCTTATGGTTACCGCCAGTCGACGGTTCAAGCATACCTGGGCAGGCCTGTTTGTTCGCTATGACAATCTCGACGGAGCGGCCTTTGTCGACAGCCCCCTGGTGAAAACCCGGCATGCCTTTATGGCAGGGTTCGGTATCGCGTATATATTCAAAATATCGGAAACGAAAGTGCCGGCAACGCGCGACGATTTTTATTGATTTCGGCGCACTCAATGCAAAAAATACAAAAGATTGCGCTTTGGGCACCGATTATGATAATTGTATGGACGGAACGTTTTACGAGACTATCAATGCTTGACGCCAATGAAATTTATAGCCGACCTCCACATCCATTCCAGGTTTTCCAGGGCCACGGCCAGGAACCTGGACCCTGAAAATATCTACATGGCCGCCCGGAAAAAAGGCATCACGGTGGTCGGCACCGGCGATTTCACCCATCCCGGGTGGTTTGCCGAGCTCACCGACAAGCTGGTCCGGGCCGAACAAGGGCTGTTCAAGCTCAAAGACGACCTTGAAGCCGCGTGCGAATCACAGCTGAACATACCCGTCGGGCGGCCGGTGAGATTCATGCTGAGCACGGAGATCAGCAATATTTACAAGAAAGACGGGGCCACCCGGAAACTTCACCACCTTGTATTCTTTTCACGCTTTTCCGACGTGGAGCGATTCAATGCCCGCCTGTCAGACATCGGCAACCTCAAGTCCGACGGACGGCCCATCCTGGGGCTTGACTCCCGGAACCTGCTTGAAATCGCCCTGGAAACCGCTCCCGACGCCTTTCTCATCCCGGCCCACATCTGGACCCCCTGGTTTTCCCTGTACGGCTATAAATCCGGCTTTGACAGCATCAAGGAATGCTTCGACGATCTGTCGGACCATATTTTTGCCGCGGAAACCGGCCTTTCCTCCGATCCGCCAATGAACTGGCGGGTTCCCGACCTCGACGGCATCACCCTGGTTTCCAACTCCGACGCCCATTCACCGGCCAACCTGGGACGGGAAGCCAACCTTTTCAACACGGCGCTTTCATACGACGCCATTCATCAGGCAATGAAAACCGGGGACCCGGCCCGGTTCCTGGGCACGGTGGAATTTTTCCCCGAGGAGGGCAAGTACCACCAGGACGGCCACCGCAAATGCGGCGTGAATTATCACCCCCGGCAAACCCTTGCCGACAATGCCATATGCCCGGTTTGCGGCCAGCAGCTGACCCTGGGGGTCCTCCACCGGGTCGAGGCGCTCGCCGGACGGCCCGAAGGGGAAAAACCGGCGCTGACCCACCCTTTTTACAGCCTGATACCATTTGCGGAAATCCTCTCCGAATTGCTGAACGTGGGACCCAAAACCAAAAAAGTCCTGTCCGCCTATGAAAAAGCCGTTGAAATGCTCGGCCCGGAATTGGATATCCTGCTTCATTCACCGAAAGACGCACTGGCCGATACGGGGATCGTGCTCCTGGACGAAGCCATTTCCCGAATGCGGGAAGGCCGGGTGCACCTCGCCCCCGGCTACGACGGCCAATACGGGCGCGTCACGGTATTTACGCCGGAAGAACGCGACCGCTTTATCGGACAAAAAAAACTTTTTCCCGGGGGGACGCCAAACGTTCCCCCGGCAAAAAGCGGGCGCCTGAAAACAGAAGGCCCCGGGATCAGCAAGAAAAAAAATGCCGTAAAGCCCCCCTCTGAAACCGGCAATCTCTTTCAAAAAACAGGCGGCTGGAATGATACACCGGGGGAAAGCGGTGCCGATGATATCCTGGCCGGATTAAACGATGCCCAGAAAAAGGCGGTCACCCACCCCGGCGGTCCGATACTCATCGTTGCCGGGCCGGGCACCGGAAAGACCCGGACCCTGACATGCCGGATTGCCTATCTGCTTCAAAACCGTATCGCCTGCGCCGATAACATCCTGGCCGTTACATTCACCAACAAGGCCGCCATGGAAATGGCGGGACGGCTGGAAAAAATGCTCGGGAAAAACGCCGCCCTGCCCTGCGTAAAGACATTCCATGCATTGGGCTTGTCCATGTTGAAGGACATTGAAAACACCCATGACTACGGGATTGTAGACGATATCGACCGCCGCGCCTTCGTCGGGGAGGCCATTCACCGGATCAGCACGGGGAAAAATAACGCCCTGAAAAACATAGACGAGGTCGCCGGATGCATAGCGGCCGCAAAACAAAAACTGCTGCTGCCCGAAGACGATCTCGGGACGGTTTCAGGCCGTATCCCCCCCGAAGCGCTTTCGGTCGTCTACTCAGTATACCGGGACCTCCTGAAAGCATCCAAACAATACGACTATGACGACCTGGTATCGAGAACGGCCCTGCACCTGCAGGCCTCCCCCGATATTCAACGGCGGTACAGGGAGATGTTCCCCCGCGTTTTTATCGATGAATACCAGGACCTCAATTACGCCCAGTATCGTCTTGCCCGGCTGCTCGCCCCGGAAGACGGCCATATATGCGTCATCGGAGATCCCGACCAGTCCATATACGGTTTTACAGGCGCCGATGCCGCTTTTTTTCAGCGCTTCATAGACGACTACCCGTCCGCGTCCGTCATACGCCTGAACCGAAATTACCGGTCATTTTTATAACCGGATGCGAAAACGGCCTGGTGCCTTTTCATTACCGGCGCACGGGCGTCGATATGACGGACCTGGCGGAAGAACGGCGGCTCTTTTACGTGGCGCTGACCCGCGCGGAGAAACGGATTTATATCAGTTGCACTGAAAGCCGGACGATTTACGGAAAGACGGAGAACCTCGCCCCGTCCCCCTATCTATCCGAAATAAACGACCTGCTGCAGGAAATATCCCCCGAGGCCCCCCCCCGCCCCAAATCAAGGCAGGTGCAACTGACCCTGTTTTCATGAAACCCGAACAAAAGACGTAAAAGCGCATTTTCCCGGTTGAATATTTAAGCCGATTTTGCCAATATACCCTGTGGCGCAAAAAAGCGATAGTGGACACAAAAAGGAAATCAGGCGGATGGAATGCCATACATTCAGTGCGATGATGATCGGGCCCCGCAATACGCAGGAGGATGCCATAACGGACGGGAAAACCGTATTCCAGGCGGATCTGCTCACCCGGAAAAACGCCTCCTTGTCCGGCAATATCATGCTGGCGGTCTGTGACGGTATGGGAGGGCACGAGGGGGGAGAAACCGCCGCCATGTTCGTGTGTGAAAAACTGACCCGCATCAACCGGGAAAACGTTTCAATTCCCCACATCCTCGAATCCCTTGCCAGGATCCAGCATGAGACCTATTTTACGCTGCCGAAACGGAGCGGCACAACCGTGGCCGGGGTGCTGGCGGGCAACGGCAGCGTTATCGCATTCAATGCCGGCGACAGTCGTATATACAGATTGACACGCGACAGCATCGCGTATATCTCCCATGATCATTCCCTGGTACAGGAAATGATCGATCAGGCGATTATAAAACAACAGGGGTCGAATAACCATCCCCTTCAAAATGTCATTGACATGGGCATCGGGCCGGCATTTCAAAGCACTTGGAATATAAGTAAAATTCATGCTTACGAAACAAAACTGGAACTTCCGGCCTATTACCTGTTATGCACCGATGGATTGACCGGAACGATAGATGAGAAAGAAATTTTTGATCTGCTCATGCCGGATCCGATAGCAAACGGCCCCCGGCTTTACAATACCCTGAAACAAAGACCGCTTCGGGACAACACCAGCTTCGTTATTGCTGAAATCCGGTGATGTTTCTCCCCACCGGACAGTCTACCCGATATGACCCGGAATATGACCCGGAAGAGGTTCGGTTTCATTCAGGCGACCGCCCGGTACCGCCTGTAGGGGCGAAAAATCTTTCGCCCGGCGTCCGGTACCCGCCCGATGTTGCTCACGGGCGGCACCGGACGCCCGCCTATGAAACCGGTCATTTGTATAAGGTCAAAACCGGCGTCGATAGATAAAGGTGCAGACAAGCGACCTATGGCCTTGCCGTTTATTCGTGGCCAAACGAAAACGATGCATTGGACAACAGAGCACCCCGGATGGAAAATATCATCAAAAAATGCCTGCCCACCTACGACATCGTCCGGAAAATCGGAGCCGGCGTCTATGGCACGGTTTACCTGGTGAAAGACAACCTCAAAATGCGGGCGGTCAAAATTGTGCCGCTCATGGTGGAACGCTCCGTCTCCAACCGGGACAAAAACGACCTGGACTCAAAAATTTCTCATGATTTCCATGCCATACAAGAATATTACCACCGCATTAAGGGTGAATACGTTGTTGAAATATATGATTTCCACCTGGTTGACAA
>PUOB01000017.1 GCA_003551985.1 Desulfobacteraceae bacterium
TAAAGGAAAAAACAGACATCATGAAAATCCCGGAAATTGATGCGGTCATCAAAGACGTGGAAGGGCGCCTCAGCGGGAATGGAAGGGTGCTTGTGCGGTATTCCGGCACCCAGCCGCTGTGCCGTGTGATGGTTGAAGGGCCTGACCGGGAAACAACCGAACGTTCTTGCAGCGAAATCGTCGACGTGATTCAACGACAGATTGGAACATGAAAAAGACCGAATTGTACCGCCACCTGGTTGATATTGCCGCAAAGCTCGAAATACGGGTTTCGGAACAGAACCTCCAGGTCACAAAAATCAATGCCAAAAGCGGGCTTTGCCAGGTAAAGGGCGAATACGTCTTTATCATGGACAAGAAGCTGCCGTTATCAGAGAAAATCGATATCCTTACGGATTGTTTAAAAGCCAAACCCCTTGACGATATTTATATCGTTCCTGCCGTACGTGAATTCATAGACATTTCATAAGAAGCGGGCTCACTTACCGGGTCATTTGACCGGGCCGGTTGGCGACATTCCGGGGTCGTGCGGGGCGAAAGATTTTTCGCCCCTACGGCCGACGGCCGTCCATTTTGTCTGTTGCTCGTGGAATTTAACCGTATGCCCGTAAGGACCGTATGCCCGTAAGGGCGAAAGATTTTTCGCCCCTACAGTCGAACGCCAAGACGGTATGTTGTGGGGTTTCATAAATTGACGCCCATCCGTTTGCCGTAGGGGAACCCCCAATCATCCGTCCGTACCGTAAACTCAATCGTCCCGTACCGCAAACTCAATCGTCCGTCCGTAGGGGCGAAGAATCTTTCGCCCAAAAAGCCAGCCCCATATCTATCCGCATACCCGAAAATCCATTTGCATGCCCGAGAGGGAACCTGTTAAACCCATGCCATTTCGACGCCCAGAGAAAAGTTTACATAATATTCATTATCAGACGTTATTGGTTTTCGGAAAATCTCGGAAATTCAAGGCACCCCCCTCAGAGATCAATGGCGGTTGTCTGGGATAAAAGATTTGCCGTTTGCGGCGGGCGAAAGATTTTTCAATTGAATTGACCCTTTAATTGTGCTAGCTTTAAAAATTTATCCCAGCTTGCTTTTGAGCTTATTGTTATCGATTTTCCGGGGCGGTTTTAATGCAGGACAACGGCCATACAGCCAGCAGTCGAAAAATTCTGACGGTATCCGAGCTGACCTCGGAAGTTAAAGCACTGCTTGAAAAAACGTATCCATTTATCTGGATTATCGGGGAAATTTCAAATTTCAAAGTCCCATCCTCCGGCCATTTTTATTTTACCCTCAAAGACGCCAACGCCCAGGTCTTTGCGGTCATGTTCAAGGGCCAGAACCGTTCCCTGAAATTCATCCCCGAAGACGGCATGTCCGTTACCGGGTTCGGCCGCATAAGCGTCTATCCGCCCCGGGGATCCTACCAGTTGATCCTCGAATACCTGGAACCTTCCGGCGCCGGCGCCCTTCAGGCGGCATTTGAGCAGCTCAAGAACAAGCTGGCCGGAGAAGGGCTTTTTGACAATCAATACAAGCGCCCTATTCCTTATCTGCCCTCTAAAATCGCCATTATCAGCTCCCCGACCGGCGCCGTGGTCCACGACCTTATACGGATCATTCACCGGCGCTTTCCCGATATCCCCCTGGATATCATTCCCGTAAAGGTCCAGGGAGACGGCGCTGTGGCGGACATTGTTTCCGCCATCCGGCTGGCAAACGAGATAACCGGCGCGGATGTGCTCATTGTCGCCCGCGGCGGCGGATCGCTCGAGGATCTGGCGGCGTTTAACAGCGAAGCGGTTGCACGGGAGATTTTTGCATCGGACATTCCGGTTGTCTCGGCCGTTGGGCATGAAACCGATTTCACCATTGCCGATTTCGTCTCCGATCTAAGGGCGCCCACCCCGTCCGCCGCAGCCGAGCTTTCCGTGCCGGTCAAAACCGACCTGGAATATACCCTCCAGACCTATAAAAAGCGCCTGACGTCCAAAATGGCGCGCTTTGTCGACGATGAGCGGAAAAAAACGGAAAAACTCGCCAGGCGCCTGGTGCATCCAAAACGGCGCCTCGATGACATGATGCTTCGGCTTGACGACCAGTCCACCCGCATGGCCAATGCGGTCAAAAACATGCTCCTTCAGAAAAAACAGCACTTGTCGTGGCAGCACAGGCGGCTTCACAGTGCCTCCCCGTCCCGCCAGGCGGATCATTTGCGGGAAAAAACCGCACGGCACCAGGCCCGGCTTGAAACCGCCGCAAACGCCCTGCTGCAGCTTAAACGCGCCAAGTCGGAGGCCCTTGCGTCGCGGCTGGCCGCCCTTAACCCCGGGGCGGTGTTGGATCGGGGCTACAGCATTGTCCGGCGCATGCCGGATCGTCACATTGTTACGGGCACGGACCAGGTTGAAACCGGTCAAAACGTGGAGGTCATTGTTTCTAAAGGGAAAATGACCTGCCGGGTTGAAACAAAGGATTAAGGATGGATGACAATGGCGAAAAAAACGTTTGAAGAAAACATGGCGCAGCTTGAAAAAATCGTGGAAGCGCTCGAGGCCGGAAACCTGCCGCTTGAAAAAGCGCTGAAACGGTTCGAGGAAGGCATGAACCTGTCAAAGGCATGCTTTGAAAAGCTCGATGAAACCGAAAAGAAAATAACGCTGCTTATAAAACAGCAAAATGGATCGGTCCAAAAGACCCCTTTTGAGTCCGGATCGCAAAACGATATAAACCATGAACCGGAATATGAATAAAAACCAGGAACCATTTGATCTTACTGAATATTTAGACGCAACGCGCAGGATCATCGACGACCAGCTGGAATCCCTGTTAGACGGGCATTCCGTTTCCACGCGGCTCTATCACGCCATGCACTACAGCCTCATGAGTCCCGGCAAGCGCCTGCGGCCCGTGTTGTGCCTTGCCGCTGCCGAGGCGGTCGGTTCCGGCCGGACCGGGATGGTCATGCGCGCCGCCTGTGCCGTTGAAATGATCCATGCGTATTCCCTGATACACGACGATCTGCCGGCAATGGATGACGACGATATCCGGCGGGGGCGGCCCACCTGCCACGTCCATTTCGATGAAGCCACCGCCATCCTTGCAGGGGACGCCCTTTTAACCCTTGCATTCGAGATTCTGGCAGAACCCGAAGCCGACCCCAAAGCCGACCCCGAAACCGACCCGGATGCGGATCCCGCCACGCGTCTTGCGGTTATCGCAAAAATCGCAAAAGCCGCCGGCAACAGGGGCATGATCGAGGGCCAGATGCGGGATATCGCCGCCCAGCGCCAGCACCTCGATATTGAATCCCTCAAAACCATTCACAACCTGAAAACCGGGGCCATGATCGATGCGGCCGTGTCAGGGGGCGCCATTGCCGGCGGCGGCTCCGACCGGCAGGTGCATGCCCTTTCGATGTACGCCCGCAGCCTCGGACTGGCTTTCCAGGTTACCGATGATCTCCTGAATGTCGAAGGCGACCCCGAAATCATGGGAAAATCCACCGGTACGGACGCCTTGCGCGAAAAAGCGACCTTCCCGGCATTGCTGGGTGTCGGGGAATCGAAACAATATGCTGCTGATCTGGTTGCCATTGCCTTGCGGTCTTTGGAGATTTTTGATAACAAGGCAATGCCGCTTTATGCCATTGCCCAATATGTACTTGAAAGAAAAAGATAACCGGTTCAAGGAGAATTTTCAAAATTGGCCCTGCTCGACCAAATCAATGCCCCCTCGGACATAAAGCAGCTGTCCCGTGAGGACCTCCCCAAGCTCGCCCGCGAAATCCGGCAGCTTATCGTGGATGTGGTTTCCCGGACGGGCGGGCATCTGGCCTCCAACCTGGGGGTCGTAGAGCTGACCATCGCGCTGCATTATGTCTTTGATATGTCCAAAGACAAGCTTGTCTGGGATGTCGGTCACCAATCCTATACCCACAAAATACTCACCGGAAGGCGGCAGCGCTTTCACACCCTCCGGCAGCACGGTGGAATATCGGGTTTTCCGCGCATATCCGAAAGCCCGTGCGACGCGTTTTCAACCGGCCACAGCGGCACATCCATTTCGGCGGGGTTGGGCATCACGTGCGCAAAGCATCTCAAAAAGGAAAGGGACAAAGTCATCTGCGTGATCGGGGACGGCTCAATGACCGCCGGCCTGGCATACGAGGGGCTGAACCATGCCGGCGATTTGGACAAGGACCTGATTGTCATTCTAAACGACAATGAACTGTCCATATCCCCCAATGTCGGGGCGCTTTCCTCGCTTTTGAGCCGGACATTTTCATCGCGCTTTCTTCAGGACTGGCGAAAGGAGTTTGGGGAACTGCTGCGTTCGCTGCCCGGCATCGGCAGCGATGCCTACCACCTTGCCAAGCGCGCCGAGGAATCCTTCAAGGCGCTGGTAACGCCGGGCATGCTTTTCGAGTCCTTCAACTTCACCTATTTCGGCCCCATCAAGGGGCACCGGCTCGACCAGTTGATCGATATCCTGAACAATATCAAGGACCAGAATGAACCGGTGCTGCTGCACGTCGCCACGCAAAAGGGAAGAGGATATGCGCCTGCCGAGGAAAACCCGATCTATTTCCACGGGGTGGGCTGTTTCGAGGTCAAGACCGGCAACAAGATCAACGGTAGCAACGCGGTCTCTTACACCGAGGTATTCGGCGACACCATGCTGGCGCTGGCCGGGGAAAACGAAAAAATCATCGCCGTGACCGCGGCCATGCCCGAAGGCACGGGCCTTATGGCGTTTTCGGAAAAGTTCCCGGACCGCTTCTTTGATGTGGGCATCGCGGAACCCCACGGGGTTACCTTTGCGGGCGGCCTGGCCACCGAGGGCTTCACGCCGGTGGTCGCCATTTACTCCACTTTCCTGCAGCGCGCATACGACCAGATCATCCACGATATATGCCTGGAATCGCTTCACGTGGTTTTTGCCGTGGACCGGGGGGGGATCGTCGGTGAAGACGGGCCCACCCATCACGGCATTTTCGACTTGGCCTACCTGCGGTCCATGCCCAACATGGTGGTCATGGCGCCCAAGGACGGCAGGGAACTCAAGCGAATGCTCCGGTTCGCAGCGGCGCATGACGGGCCCGTCGCGGTGAGATACCCCAGGGGCGCGGCTGTATCCATTATCAGCGGCGAAACCGAGGCGAACATGGAAAAACCGCTTGTCCTTGGTAGGGCGGAAGTACTCACCCAAGGCGACGACCTCGTGATATTTGCCGTGGGATACAGCGTTCTCGAGGCTTTTCTGGCGGCCCAGGATCTGGCGGAAAACGAAAATATCGCCGCAACCGTTGTGAACTGCCGCTTTGTGAAGCCCCTTGACAGGGATTTGATCATCTCGCTTGCAAGCCGCATTTCTCGCGTGATCACGGTGGAAGAAGGGGTTCTTGCGGGCGGTTTCGGCAGTGCTGTGGTCGAGTGCCTGTCCGATGCCGGAATAACCGGCTGCACCATCCGGCGTATCGGCATTGACGACACCTTTATCGAACACGGGGCCAAAAAAGTGCTTCGGTCGAAATACGGCCTGGATGCGGAAGGCATCGTCAATGCGGCAAAACAGGTTTTTGCCGGGCAGGCGGTCAATGACGGATAAACCCGGACACGCAGGCGGCAAAGGCCCGAAAAAACGGCTCGACACCCTGGTTGTCGAAAGGCGGTTGGCGGATAGCCGGCAGCGGGCAAACGCATTGATAATGGCCGGGCACATCCTTGTAGACAATACGCCGGTTGATAAACCCGGGGCTTTTGTCCGCCCCGATGCCGCCATCACGAGCCGGGCGGCGGACCTCAGGTACGTCAGCCGCGGCGGATTGAAACTCGAACATGCCATAGAATTCTTCGGCATCGACGTGGCGGGCCTGAAGTGCCTGGACGTGGGCGCCTCCACAGGCGGTTTTACCGACTGCCTGCTTCAGTACGGCGCCGATTATGTATGCGCCGTTGACGTCGGCTATGGCCAGTTGGCATGGCGCCTGCGGCAGGATCA
>PUOB01000053.1 GCA_003551985.1 Desulfobacteraceae bacterium
ATTGAAGAAAGACGGCCGTTAACCACACCAAATGCCGGAGCTTTTATGTCGCTAATGGGCAATTTGAAAATATTTGCGTTCAACTCGCTTTTGAGAATGTTAACGTACACGCAGCGAACCGGTAAGCTCATTATTCGATTCGAGTTTAATACTATACAGATATTTTTTTTTGAGGGGAACATCGTATATGCCACCGAGACCAACAAGAACAATCGCCTGGGGGAACTTTTAAAGGAAAGCGGCTACATCTCGCAGCCGGTTCTTGACGAATGCCTCACGCTTAGCTTGAAAAAAAAGCAAAGGTTGGGCAAAATCCTTGTTCAGCAAGGATATGTGACCCTTGAAAAACTCAATACGTTTTTGCTGAAGCAGGCTGAAAATGCGGCATACAACGTTTTGTTGCAGGAGGGGGGCGAATTCGAATTCAATGATGCCCAGTTTGATCTGAGCGGTGCAATTGAGTACAAATTAGCGGTCACACATATCCTGCTGGAAGCCTCCCGCCGGATCGATGACATCGGGGTTCTTAAAAAACGGATTCCCGGTGAAGCCTCAGTCGTCGAGATCGCGGCCGATATTTTCGGCCCCGGGGAGAAACGGCTGCGTTCCAATGAAAAGACGATTCTATCCCTGATTAACGGAAAGACGACGATTCGTCAAATATTTGACAAAAGCGGTCTTGATGATTTCACCGCATACAAGTGTTTATATTCTCTCATGTCGTCGGGAAAGGTCCAGCGCAGGATCTCAATGACGACAGCCGAACTGGCAGCGGAAGCCGTGGAGAAGCTCCGCGCAATTGATTTCCGGCAATTCATGAAGACGCTTGATCATATGGGTGTTACGCGTTCCAGCCGGCTGCGTGTTGCGCTCGCCCGGATCTTCCGTGAAGCCGGGAGTGAAAAACAAATCCGGGGTGCCGTAAAACAGGAAGCGATAAACATCAAACAGTCAGAAGGGGCGGCCGATTTGGGCAAGCTCAGGGAGGAGCGCCTTGTGCCGTATATGGAAGAGATGATCGAGCTGTTATGGCGATCGGTTAATGCGCAATAACCCAGAGGAGGAGGACAGGGGCATGGATAACAACGGAGAGCGAATGGAGGTTCACATTTTCACCCGTCAGTTCAAATTGATCGGCTGTATCGGCATCTATTCCGGCGTCCGGCTCACCGATTACATGAATGAATCCAAGCCGTTTGTGTCCATAACCGATGTCAAGGGGTATGATTTTAACGGAGAGGCACTGTTTGCCGCCGGTTTTTTGAACCTCAGACGGGATGAAATTGTCATTATCATTCCATCGGATCAATTAACCCAATAGCCGGAATCAATTCATAGAGCCCTGTTAACGACCGCAGGGCTTGATGGCAATCCAATTTTCCAGGAAGGCTGGGTTATGGCTACGTTAGACAAAGTGTTTAAAGCGGCGTCGGATTTGAATGCCTCTGATGTTCATGTTGCCCCTGGAGAACCCTTTATTGTGCGGCAGCTTGGCCGCCTCAGAAAACTGAAAAGCCCGGTGCAAACCCCGGAAGCGTGTCGGAAGCTTATTTTTGAGCTGTTAAACGAAAAGCAGCAGCAAACCTTGACGGACGACTCTCAGCTTGATTTCGCCTATGAAGTGCCGGAGCTCGGGCGGTTCCGGGGCAGCGCGATGATGCATCAAAAGGGCATGAGCGCGGTCTTCCGGCTGATTCCGCCAACAATCCCGACCCTTGAATCCCTTGAGATGCCGCCGATTGTGGGAAAAGTACTCGATGAGCACCAGGGCCTGATTCTCGTGACCGGCGGTACGGGGCATGGCAAAACCACTACACTGGCAGCCATGATTGATTATCTCAATACCCAGCGATCCCACCATATATTAACCGTGGAGGATCCGATCGAGTTTATTCATCCCTTTAAACGGGGTGTCGTCAATCAGCGCCAGATCGGCAAAAATACATGGGGATATGCCAATGCATTAAAAGGCGCCCTGCGGGAAGATCCGGATGTGATTGTCGTGGGAGAGCTGAGGGATCTAGAAACCATATCCATGGCCATCTCCGCGGCGGAAACCGGCCACCTGGTCATCGGCACCCTGTCCACGTCCAGTGCTCCCAAGACCGTTGACCGCGTTATCGATTCTTATCCGCCCAAGGAGCAGAACCAGATCCGGGCCATGTTAAGCGAGGCCCTGCGGGCGGTGATTACCCAGCGCTTGATTCCGCACACGAATCAGAAACAGATGGTGGTCGCTTTGGAAGTTTTGATCGGCTCCATCCAGATGGCGAACTTGATACGGGATTCCAAAACGTTCCAGATTCCATCCATGATGCAGCTTGGCAAAAAGGCGGGGATGCAATTGATGGACGAATCTTTGGCGGCGCTCTGCCAGGCCGGCAAAATTTCAAGGGAAGATGCGGTCGCCAACGCAGCCAATCCGGGGAAACTTAAAACACAGCTATAAGGGTAACCCATGGCAGTTATTGATCAATATTTTACGGAAATGGAAAAGGCCGGCGCCAGCGACCTGCACATGGTCGTGGGGTTCCCGCCGATGATCCGGCTGAGCGGTGAATTGACGGCACTTGACTATCCCGCCCTGACAGCAGAGAGCAACAAGGACATTCTTTTTGAAATATTGCGCGATGACCAGAAAGAAACGGTACAGCAGAATCTTGATTTTGACATGGCTTACGAACTGGCAGGGGTCGGCCGGTTCCGGTGCAATTTTTTTTATCAGCACCGGGGGATCGGGGCGGTATTCCGGATTATTCCAACAGATATTTTAACGCTGGAGCAATTGAATCTTCCGGAGATTCTCAGAACGATCGCCGAATATAACAAGGGACTGGTTCTGGTGACCGGCCCCACCGGCAGCGGTAAATCCACCACGCTGGCCGCGATGATTAATTACATTAATGAAACGGTTGACGGACATATTATTACCATTGAGGACCCGCTTGAATTTGTTCATCAGAATAAGCGGAGTTTGGTGACCCACCGCGAAATCGGGTCTCATGCCAAAAGTTTCAGTGACGCGCTGCGGGTGGCCAGCCGGGAGAATCCGGACATTGTTATGGTCGGAGAAATGCGGGACCTGGAAACCATCTCCCTGGCATTAACGTGTGCGGAGCTGGGTATTCTGGTCTTCGGCACCCTTCACACCAACAGTGCCGCCAAAACCATTGACCGGATCATAAATGCTTTTCCCGCGGATCAGCAGGCCCAGGTCCGGACGATGTTGTCGGACTCCCTCAGGGCGGTGATTGCCCAACAGCTTTTAAAAACAAAAGACGGAAAGGGCCGATGTGCGGCGAATGAAATTTTAACCGGCTCCCAGGCCCTTTCGAGCATGATTCGGGAAGGCAAAATATCGCAGATCAGCTCCCTCATTCAGACCGGAACATCCGCAGGGATGCAATCAATGGACCAGCATCTGAAGCAGTTGGTGCAGGAAGATCGCATCACCCTTGAAGCGGCGCATGGGAAGGCTATGGACAAGTCGTTGTTTTCATGAATGACGGCTTCGTAAAAAGTCCAATATCTGCGTTATGCGCACTTTCTCAGAATTTCACGTACGATAAGTACGCTGTATTCTTCGAAATTGCGCAAGCCTTGATCTTGAACTTTTTACAAAGCCGTCTGGAACCGACTTTTTACGAGTGCATCATGAATGCCGGGGGTCGTTTTTGGGGTGGGTCGTTTTTGGGGTCGGGCCAACTAACGGTCGTTTTTGGGGTCGGGCCAAGCTAACACGCTGCAATTAATGCATTTTAATGTCATAAACAGGTGTTTTCGGGGTCTATTTCGCTCTTTTTGACCCTAAAATGATCAATATTGATGACTCCGCTTCCATCAAAGGGTAATTTGCAGCGAACCATTAGCATGGTTTTATTGGGTAGCATGGTTTTATTGGGCACTGTAGGTCCGTTCCCTGGAGGCAGCCGGGTTTTCACGCTTTTTCAGGGTGTGTTTGAGCCAAAGGCGGTTGAGGTAGGTGATGGGTGATCTGGATGCGCGGGGTTTTCCCGTGGCAATGCAGTTGGGGTCGAACAGAAGGTCGATGAGATGGAACACCGGCGTCCGACCTTTTAACCCTTCGGTGCAGCCTGCGCAATAGGTGATTACGGGGTTGCCTGCGGCCTCGTCCATTCTCATGGTGCGCCACGCCATTGGCAGCCTCGTATCCACGCATTCCACGGCCCCGCCTTTGCCGCAGCAGAGGGTTTTTTTTCTGCTGTGGCGCATTTCCCTGAGGTGCAGGCCCTTGGATTCGGCGATGCGGCGTACGGCATCCTGAAGGGAGTTGTCGTGGCGGGTTGCGCAGGCATCGTGGATGGCAAGGGCCCGGTTTGGGTCGGGGATGCCGGGGGGGAGGCCGTGTTTTGCCAGCACCTCGTAGACGCTTTGGGTTTCAAGGGGGTGCCCGTGTTCGGTGAAGACGACGTGGCAGTTGGGGCAGGCCGTGATAATCCGCTTGATGTTGTTTGCGCTCAGATAGGATTTCATTTCAGCGAGCATGCCCAGGAAGTAGCGTGTCCGGCCTAAATCGCGCGACGGTTTGCAGCAGCAGTCCAGGACGATGCCGATGTCTGGGATCAGGGTTTTCAGATGGTCGTAGAGGGCGAGCGTCTTTGACGGGCGCGTGCCGGGCAGGGCGCATCCCGGGAAAAACACCGTATCGCACCCCCGGGGGAGGCTGTAGTAGGAGTAGCGCCGGGATGTGCCGCGTTTTTCATAGGCCAGGACCCGCTTGTGCGCGTGAAGCGGGGCGTACCCGGCGGACACCGCTTCCCGGCGTATCGCCATAAACAACTCTCCGGGCCGGAGTCCCACCGGGCAGACCGCACCGCAAAGTCCGCACAGGCTGCATTCGTAGGCCATGCGGAACAATGCGGGGTCTGTGGCGTCGTATGCCGACAGGATCTGCCGGGGGGTGCCGTAGCGCGCGAGAAATGTGCATTCGGCCTGGCACTGGGGGCAGTCGATGCAGGTGTCGCGTATGTCGCCGATGGGGTCGGGCGTATGGTTGTTTTTGTCATCCATAATAAAGCTGCCAATAAAGCGGCCGTTTTGCGCCTGTTGTTTACAGGGTCACACGGATGACCTGCAAAAAAAAACCCCTCGAACACAACGATTGCGTTCAAAGGGCTGCACCCCGTTTGCTTGGCCCATATATCAAAACAATAAGGCCGGTCCCTGTTGTCCCGCAGGTTTCCGGCGCATCGGTCAGGGCAGGTCTTCTGGCTCCCCCCTCTTTTCAGCGGGATTCCCTATTAAGCGGATGGCACCTTGACAACTATTTTTATAGTGCAGGGGAAGACGGTTGTCAACGGGTTTGTTGGGTATCTGTTTGGTGTCAGGGAGTTGAAATTCTCCGATTGAATGTGCATTATTGTTCTGAGGGGCAAAGCGCAACGCAGATATTGGGTTTTTTACGAAGTCGTCAATTTTGATAGTCTCGTAAAAAGTTCCCGGCAGGGGGGAGGATAATCATGGAGCACTTGTTGAAAGCACGGGATATACTGGGATACAAAAGCCAACGGATGATATGCGTCCCGCCCGACGCCACCCTGGGCGAAGCGATCGAAAAAATGGTCGGCAATAAGATCGGGGCGATGCTGGTTAAAGACGGCGAAGACATCGTGGGCATCTGGAGTGAACGGGACCATCTCATGGATACCCTGACGCCGGGATATGATCCGAAAACCGCCCGGATCCGGGATAATATGAAGACCGACCTGCATACCGCAGAAGCCGAAACCTCTATCATCAAGCTCCAGGAATTATTTCTCGGACTGTACATTCGCCATATTTTAATCGTCGACCAGGGCAAACAGATCGGCCTGCTTTCCATTGGAGACGTGATGCGGGC
Organism: Desulfobacteraceae bacterium; assembly: GCA_003551985.1. The sequence goes on from PUOB01000053.1 coordinate 5,861, forward strand.
GACTTTGATTCAGAAGGACCGTGAACTTAAGGAACTGTATGAGATCGCAAGTTGGGAATATTACGAAAACTGGGGCTGGCACCATAAATACAAGGACCCGAAGAAGGATCGGGAGTGAGGGGCGGATATGC
>PUOB01000354.1 GCA_003551985.1 Desulfobacteraceae bacterium
GCTTATCGACCGAACGATGGCCGAAGCCGAGGCCATTATCCGGGAACGCCTGACAGGCCTGCTGGGCTGAACCGGCTGGCGCCGACTCCCGGTCTTTGAGATTCGGGCCATTGATAAATGCCTGGGCAGGCCCTATTCCTGCCATCACCGGCCAACGAATATCCTGTCCTGCATACTGATCCCATGGCCATGCCCGGCCTGCAACAAGTGAATCCGCCAATACCCCTGTTTTGCCTTGCCATTCAAACGATAGACCCTCAGACAGTCCTAAAGTTTTCCGCCATTTACACAGAAAATGAACAGTTAACGTATAAAGCTGATTTACCTTAAACATCCTGAGACATCGGATGATGTTGGCGTGGATTCGTCCACGTTTAATAGTTGAGGTTTAATCGCCGGATTACGTGACCGGTTATGATGAACCCGCCCCGGTTTATTTTGGGTCACTTATGGCCGATTATCCGGGTCTTTTATGACCCAATTGCTATGGTGATACGGGGTAAAAATTTTGTCCAAAATTTTGTAAAATTACATAATAACGGTATCTTATATATCGATTCGACGGGTTCAATCGGTCTGGCATATTAATTGCTTAAATGTGTTCGAAAGGGCAGCACCATTGGTTCAAGACATCCCGGCATCGAACAACAGGCAAAAGGAGTATTCAATGGGTCAGGAGCAGAAAATTCGGGTCCTGGTGGCAAAACCCGGGCTGGATGGGCACGAACGGGGCGCCCATGTTGTGGCGTACGGATTGCGGGACGCCGGTTTCGAAGTCATATATACTGGGCTTCGCCAGACCACGGCGCAGATTGTCAGCACCGCGATCCAGGAGGATGTCCACGTTATCGGGCTGTCCATTTTGTCCGGGGCGCATCTATCTCTGGCCGGGAAAGTCATGGAAGGCTTACGGGCTCAGGGGGCCGACGATATCATGGTCATCGTCGGGGGGATCATTCCGCCGTCGGACATCGATGGCTTGAAGGCGCTCGGGGTGAGCGGCGTATTTACCGCCGGTACCCCGGTGCCGGAAATAACGGCGTTTATCGAATCCGCTGTCGCCGCTGCCGAAACTTGATACTCTCGTAAAAAATCGCGATCAGACGACGTTGTAATCACGCCATGGCGTGACAAGATCAAGGTTTGCGCAACCTCTAACTGTAGGGGCGAATAATCATTCGTCCGATTAAGCGTACGTAAAATTCTGAGAAATTGTGCATAACGAAGATATTGGACTTATTACGAAGTCGTCAAACTGAGACAACCTGAAATACGATAAAGAGGTTTTCATGGGTGACGATGCCAAAGGCAAGACATATACAATCAAGCAGTTGAAAGCGGATTGGGAAGAAAGTGTGCTTAAAAAACGGGTTGACCAATTCGGCATTGAAGAGAGTCCGACCCGGTTTTATACACCCGCTGATGTCGAGGACTTCGAATTCACAGAAAACGTCGGGTTTCCCGGCCAATACCCGTTTACCGCCGGTAACAGCCCGTTTGAATTCTGGCGGGCCTACGCCCGGGATGCCGCAAAGGCCGGTTATCGCCCGGATTGGGGCGGGGCAGGGGGCGTCGGCAAATACGGTGGGTTCGGCACGGCCGAAGACTACCGGGACTACCTGGTCCGGATGCATGCCATGGGCCGGAAAGGCGGACCCAACATGGCCTTCGACCTGGTGACCCAGTGCGGATACGATTCCGATGATCCGTTTGCCGAAGGCGAAGTCGGCCGGGTCGGGGTCGCCATCGATACTTTCCGGGATTTTGAAACCATCTACGAACCCTACACCGGCGATCTGGAAATCGACCGGGTGCCGTCAAATTTTACCATCAACGCGCCGGCGGCCGTTATGATCGCCATGTACTGGGCGCTGGCCGAAAAGCGGGGCATATCGCCCGCCGTTTTAAGGGGAACCCCCCAGAACGACATTCTAAAGGAATTTGTCGCGCGGGGGACCTATATCTTTCCCCCCGGCCCCTCCATGCGGCTGTTTCGCGACACCTGCATTTTCTGCACACAGCAGATGCCGAAGCTCAACATCAATTCCATGGGCGGCTATCATATCCGGGAAGCCGGGGCGACGCGCATCCAGGATTTGGCTTTTTCCATGGCCAACGCCGCCGCCTATCTCCAGGCGGGCATCGACGGTGGCATGGCCGTGGATGAATTCGCCCCGAAATTTACGTTCAACGCTTTCGGCGGTTCAATGGAACTCTACCATGAGATTGCCTTTCAGCGCGCCGCCCGCAGGATATACGCCCGAATGCTCAAGGAGCGTTTTCATGCCATCAATCCGAGGAGTATGCTGATCCGGCAGCCTATTACCGCGCATATCGGCTGTTCTTCGACAACCCTGCAGCGGCCATTGAACAACCTCCCGCGCGCGGTAGTCGGCGGGATCGCCGCCGGCATGTCCGGCGGCATGCCTGGCGTCTTTCCGCCCTTTGACGAGCCCATAGGCCTCGGGCACAGCCAGGAAGCCGTCCAGCTCCAGCTGGATGCCACCCGGATACTGATCTATGAAGCCGGGATCGCCGATGTCAACGATCCGTGGGCGGGATCCTATTTCATGGAATCGCTCACCGACGAGATTGAAGCCCAGGCAACCGCGGAAATGGAGAAAATTGAGGGCATGGGCGGTGCGGTCGCCGCTATCGAGAACGGTTACATGCAGAAGGCGATTGCCGGAAGCGCCTATCGGAGGCAGCAGGCGATAGAGCGCCAGGATTCTTTTGTCGTCGGGGTCAATTGTTTTAACGGTGACAATGAAATCAATGTTTCGGTCAACCGCGAGGTGGAAGACACCTATGATCCGGCGCGTATGCAGACGGCCGAGCAGCGGCAGGCGGAAAAGCTCGCGGCGCATAAGCAAAACCGGGACAGTAATACGGTTTCTTCCCTGCTTGCGACGCTAAAGACCCGCGCCAAGGATGAATCGATAAATTTGATGCCCGATATCTGCGAGTGCGTGAAAAACGATGTTACCCTTCAGGAGATCTGCGATGTGCTGCGGGATGTGTTTGGAGAATATCAGCAGGCAAAGTTGTAGGGGGAATGTTATGGGGGCGTTCCTACGCGGGAGCGTAGGAACGATGGGCGAGGGACAATGGAGGGAGCGTTCCTACGCGGGAGCGTAGGAACGATGGACGAAGATGGAAGGAGCGTAGGAACGATGGACAGAACGATGGGCTAAGATGGAGGGAGCGCAGGAACGATGGACGAGTAGGAGCGATGGAGTGACCTGGGTATCGAGCCTAATTAAAGCAATAGGGAGTTCAGTGTGGACAATGCATGGGAAAAACTGATTGGCGGGGTTAAGAACGGGGATGTTCGGTCCATGGCACGTCTGATTTCCCGCGTGGAAAACCGCGTAAACGGCTGGCAGGCAGCCATGTCCGATATTTACCGAATGACCGGCAATGCACGGATATTGGGCATCACCGGTTCACCGGGGGCTGGCAAGAGCACGCTGACAGGCGCCGTTACCGAAGAACTCGTTGCCAGGGGCCACACCGTGGGCATCATTGCAGTCGATCCGTCCAGTCCGTTTTCCGGGGGCGCGCTTCTGGGAGACCGTCTCCGCATGCAGCGCCTTTTCACCCTTGACGCTGTTTATATCCGGTCCATGGCCACGCGCGGGATGCTGGGCGGCCTTTGCCGGGCCGCCCGGGACGCGGTGCGCATCATGGATGCGTTCGGCAAGGATATCATCTTAATCGAGACGGTGGGCGTCGGCCAGGATGAGATCGAAATTGTCCGTGCCGCCGACCGGATCATGGTGGTGCTGACCCCGGGGCAGGGCGACGGTGTTCAGGCCATCAAGGCGGGCATCATGGAGATCGCCGATATATACGTGGTCAACAAGTCGGACCTGCCCGGCGCCGACGAGGTGGTAGCCGATATCCGGGCCATGCTCTCCCTGTCCGAATGGCAAAACGATCACGTCCCCCCGGTCGTGCAGACGGCTGCCGGCCTGAAGCAGGGCATCGGCGAACTCATCGATGCCGCACTCTCACCCGAGCCTGCCTTGTTGGATCATCCTGCGAACAAAGCCGCCCGCATGCGCGAGGAGATCATCGCCATGGTGGAGCGGGAGGTGTTTGAGAAGGTTCGGGGCGCCCTGGAATCCGATGCGTCGCTTGATCGGGCGGTTTCTAAGGTGATGGAGAACAACGCCGATCCCTATACCATTGTCCCGGAGCTGCTGGAAAACACGGATATCCAAATTAAGACAACTGAGGAGCATTGCAATAATGACACCCCCTCCAGGAAAAATGGCCGAAAGACTGGCTGAATTTGCCGTAAAAACGCACAGCCGGGATATCCCCCCGGAGATTTATGACCATGCCAAAGTCGCCTTCATGGACTGGCTGGGCGTGACATACGGGGGAATGGATGATCCCCTGGTGGAAAAAGTTGCCGCGTATGCCGCCGAGATGGGCGGCCATCCGCAGGCGACGGTCCTCGGGCGGAACCTGAAAACTTCCGTCGACCAGGCGGCGCTGATCAACGGCACGGCCTCCCATGTCCTGGACTACGACGACACCCTGGTCTCCTTTTTTGGCCATCCTTCCGTGACGCTTTATCCGTCGCTTCTGGCCCTTTCGGAATGGCGTGGTAAAAGCGGGCGCGATTTGCTGTGCGCCTACTTGGTGGGGCTCCAGGTCGGCGGCACCATCGGGGTGAGTGCTGGGCTCGATCATTACATGGCAGGCTGGCATGCCACATCCACCATCGGGCATTTGGCATCGGCGGCCGGGTGCGCAAAGCTCCTCGACCTGGACGAGACACAGTTTGTTTATGCCCTGGGCATTGCCGCTACCCAGTCGTCCGGGCTGAAGCGTGTTTTCGGAACCATGTGCAAGCCGTTTCACGCGGGAAGGGCCTCCCAGGCCGGCCTGATGGCCGCACTGCTGGCGGAGAAAGGCTTTAGCGGGCCGGCGGACATCCTGGAGGGCCCCCAGGGCTTTTTCGAGCTGTTCAAGGGCGGCGTAAACGAAGATGTCCTTTCGCTTCTGGGGCTGGGCTGGGATGTGGTCAATATCTCCCAGAAATACCATGCCTCGTGCCATGCCACCCACTCCCCCTTGGAAGCGGCATTGTCGGTTATTAACACGGAAAATATCGCCCTTGAAGATATCGCCGGTATCACGGTCTCCTCCTCCAAAATGGCCATGGACGCCGCCGGGCAGAAATCCCCGGAAAACGGGCTTCAGGGCAAGTTTTCCATACCCTTTTGCGTGGCCAATGCGTTGGTAACCGGCGAAACCGGCACCCGGGCATTTATTGATGAAAATATCCATAACCCCGGCATCCGGGCGCTGATGAAGAAAATAACCGTGTCGCTTGACCCGGGAAAAGTGGGCCTGGAAGCCCACGTGGACATCGAAACCACCGACGGCCGGACGCATTGGGGATTCTCCGATATCCTGCAGCAGATTCCGCCGCTGGCGGTCAAACAGGACCGCGTGGCCAAAAAATTCCTTGATCTTTGCGGCGGCGCATTAACGCCGGAGAAAGCCGAAAAAATCCGGCAAAAAATTGAAAACCTGGAAAATATCCAAAATATGGGCGCTTTCATGGAAAGGGGATAGAGGACCTAACTGGACTGGTGTTCGAGTGTCCATCCTGTCCAATGTCCACATCGTCCACCCTGTCCACAACGTCCAACAGCCCCAGCCCCTTTTCAGCCCCAAGGGTGGGAGCAATGAAAAAAACAGCCAAAGACAAATCATTAAAGCCGCCCCACAGGAAAAAGATGAATAACCAGCCGCTCATCACCGAGATTCAGAAATTTGCCGTAAACGACGGGCCGGGGTTCCGGACCAGCGTTTTTGTAAAGGGATGCCCCATGCGATGCGCCTGGTGCCACAACCCTGAAACCATTCGCCCGGAGCTCGACATTTACTGGAAACGGCGTCTTTGCGTGCAGTGCGGGCAATGCATGGATGCCTGCCCCGGCGACGCCATCGA
>PUOB01000052.1 GCA_003551985.1 Desulfobacteraceae bacterium
CGGCAAGCTTGTCATTTTTTTCATATGGGCCTTCCAGTGCCGGCGCGGACGGCGCCTCCCACGCCACCGGGTCAATGGGCACGGGCCAGAACGCCAGATAGGCAGCCAGGCCGACAACAATAAGAAGCAAAATCTTTTTCATGGCAGCACCTCCCAAAAGATCCCTTTTCGTATGAAAATATAACCCATTTCGCCTGACCGTAAAATCCCGGTTGGGACGGCAAAATAATCACGATATGCATCCGGCCGTATATCCGGCCGTATATAAAGATGCAATTTCAACAAGAGGGCCGGTGTTGCCAAATGGCGCCGGTGCTGCCCGCAGGGGCGAAAAATCTTTCGCCCTATCGGCAGACAAAAGTTCCGTTTTTTTCGAAACCGTCAAAGCAAGACGATGCCGAATATGGTCATATACCCCACCAGAAACATCAAAGGATTGTCCCAGGTATGCGGCGAAAACGCCTCGGCAAGCGTCACCGCAAGCGGCACAACCAGCATGGCGACAACAAACTGGTGAAGGGTGAAGGACCCGTGAAAAGCGGCGATCCCCACCACGCAGGCAATAAAAACGCACGCACTGCCTTCGAGGGTACGGTAGTATTCCCTGTTGGTAAAAAGGGCCCTTACCTTGTACTTGTGCCTGCCGAATCTGACACCGACCGGTTCGGCAAGCCCGTCCCCCACAACGGTGATAAGCAGGGGAAGCATAATCAAGTGCTGGAGGTCGTAGTATGCGAAAAGGATAATCATGGGGATGAGAATCATGTAATTCGCCATGAACTGGGTGATGACCCATAATACCGTAAAGGGACGGTCTTCGGGCCGATCGAACGCCTTGAACATCAGTTCGACCAAGGGAAGCCTCTCCCGCACAGGCTTGACAAAAATGAACGTGATGACAATGGTCAGGATGCAACCGGCGGTAAACAGGGCGAGCGTTCCTTCATAGGCAAAAACCCGCCCCACGTAAATCGGTATAAGCAAAAGCGAAAAATGCATGACCTTGCGGGTATAATTGACCTTCACCTCCCTGTGCGTCACCAGCAGTCCGCAGCCCAGGGCAATGACACCCAGGGATAAAAACTTAATGGCCTGGTTCATCAAAAACAAGGTTTCCATTTGATGCCGCCTTTTGCGGGCCCACCGCATCGGATTCGGCGATGCGATTTTTATCCGCAAGCTTGTCATTCACCGCATTAAGGATCTGTATATTTTCGACCAAGTTGTATTATACTAAATTATGCGTTAAAATCAAATACTAAAAACGCATATGACCGCATATGACATGGAGGCCAGACATATCGATACGTTGTGTGAATTGTCTCGGGCATGAAAGCATGGACACAAAACCATTGTGCCAAAAGGAGAAGTCTTGTAATATGCATTCCTGCAAAACTAAAAACCAGAAATCAAACTGGAAACGTCCAATAATAAGGGCATAAGCCCCAGGCCGATAAAATGCAGACATACACTGCCACACCAACCCATTTACGACGATGCACCACCGCCGAGGCATTTATTAAAGGAGGAAAAATTGTTTTTAATCAATAGAGAAGCTGTAATCATCAAGGGCAGGCAAGCGCTTGCGGACTGGATCAACACCCATGACCACGCCAATCCGATTTCTCTTGCGGAGGTGCGGGAGGAATGCACCGTCATCCTGCTACCGGAATGCCGCGATAAAGAGTAAGCCGTTTCTATCATCGAAAACAATTATGAAGCGCTTTTCCCCGGCGAACTCGAAGGGTGGATTGCCGACGACGCATTGTGGCCCAAGGACCTCACCCTGGAAACATTCCGGGAATTCTTCGAAATTGAATACCACAGCATGATCTTCGACGCCCTCGAGGAAGATATCGAAAAACGGGAAGAGTGAACGGATGCGTTCTATTCGAATTTACCCCGTTTCCGGGTAGCCCGTGTCCACAAAGGCTTTTTCCATTGTAAGCTTGTGCTGCCGCTCCATGGATGCGAGCTCAAGGGTCATAGGATGTGCTGACGAAGGAAGCGCATCGATGAACCGCAATACAAAATTTGAGGGCGAATGACTATTCGACCCTACTTACGAAGCCGTCAAACATGAAACGGCATTATAATATGGTCGGAGTGATCAGCCATGAACGAATCATCCGCAACGCCATTACAGTCCGTTAACCCGGCAACCGGAAAAGTCATACGCTCATACGAGAAACTCGATGATGCCGCACTCGCACGGCTGCTCGACAAGGCCGATGCCGGCCAAAAACAATGGATGGAACGAGATTTTCCCGAACGCGCTGAAAAGCTGCGGCGGGCCGCGGAAATGCTAAAGGAGAATGCAGACGACTATGCCCGGCTCATGGCCGGGGAGATGGGCAAGCCCCTTTCCCAGGGACGGGCCGAGTCGGAAAAATGCGCATGGGTCTGCGACTATTATGCCGACAATGCCCCGGTCTTCCTAAAGGACGAGATCGTCGAAACAGGGGCCGAAAAAAGCTATATCCATTACGCGCCCCTTGGCGTGATATTTGCCGTCATGCCCTGGAATTTCCCTTTCTGGCAGGTGTTCCGGTTTGCCGCGGGAACCCTCATGGCCGGCAACGGGATCGTTTTGAAGCACGCCGAAAACGTCACCGGTTGCGCCCTGGCCATCGAAGCGATTTTCAAGGTGGCCGGTTTCCCTGAAAATCTTTTCCGCTCCCTGCGCATCACCCGGCATAAAGCCCGGCAGGTCATTAATCATCCGGTCATCAAAGCAATAACCCTGACCGGCAGCGTCGAGGCCGGCAGGGAGGTGGCGTCCCTGGCAGGCGCGGCCCTTAAAAAAACCATTATGGAGCTTGGCGGAAGCGACCCCTTTATTGTACTGGCAGACGCAAACATGGACGACGCCGTGGACAAAGCCGTCCAATCAAGGCTGTTGAGCAGCGGTCAGACCTGCATTTCGGCAAAGCGGTTCATCGTTGCGGAAGAAATCCACGACGAATTTGTCCGCAGGTTTGTCCAGGCCATGAAATCGAAAACCATGGGAGACCCGATTGACGACCCGGACCTGGGGCCCCAGGCGCGCGACGACCTGCGCCGCAAACTGCACGATCAGGTAATCCAAAGCGCAAAAAAGGGGGCGGCAATACGCCTTGGCGGAACAATGCCCCAAGGTGAGGGCTTTTACTACCCGCCCACGGTACTTACCGAAGTTACCCGGGATATGCCGGTTTTCCGCGAAGAAACATTCGGCCCCGTGGCTGCCGTCATCAAGGCCGAAAGTGAAGACGCCGCGATCGATATCGCAAACGATACCGCATACGGCCTGGGCGCAGCCATATTTACCCGCGACGTGGAAAAATGCGAACGCATTGCCCGTGACAAACTCCACGCCGGCAGCTGCTTTGTAAACGATTTCGTCAAATCCGATCCCCGCCTCCCCTTCGGCGGAATCAAGCAATCGGGCTACGGCCGAGAACTCCACATATACGGCGCCCGGGAATTCACAAACGTCAAAAGCGTATGCGCAGGCAGGTAATTCCGCGCGGATCGCATACATGCGCCCGCCAAGGGTTTATGTACGAAGGGTTTATGTACGCCGGACATTCCCGGAAAGCGGGGTGCAAAGATCAGATAGGCGGCGCAATGGTCACCAGCACGCGCATGTCCGTTATTGCCCGGATGCCGTGGGGTTCGCTGATATCCGATACCAGTACGTCACCGGTTTCACCGGGTATTGTTGCGCCGTCGCTTCCCAGAAACTCGCCGGTGCCTTCCAGGATCGTTATGCTTAACTGCCCCTCGATGTCGTGGGAATGAACAGGCAGCTCCTGGCCTGACCTGAAATTGAAATTGATGATCTTGAAATAGGGAGAATCATGCACAAGCAGTTTCTTAAACTGCTTTTCGGAAAAATCATTTTCCTTGAACACCTCTATTTTTTTCAACATGTGAAACTCCTCCGCCTGATATGGGTAAAACAGTTCATCGATGCGCTTCCTTCGTCAGCACATCCTATGACCCTGATATGGGTAAAGTAAAATCCCGCCTCAAAAGCAGCGTTTGATTTCTTTATATGGTATAAAAGCAGGAGACGCTTTGACATAAGTCAAAATTGACGGCTTCGTAAAGTCGTCTGATCGCGACTTTTTACGTCTCCGTCAATTTTATAGAAGCGATCAAACAGTATCGGCAATGGCGGCGGCCGCGTCCTGCCTTTCCTTCAGCAAGGTGAGATTGCGCTTGATAATCCACGCAACCCCCACACCCACAAGCAAAATAATACCGGCTGCCATGAAAGCCGGGGACGATTCCCCGCCTGTGCCCGATTCGATCATCTGGTAGACCCGGGAGAAGACAAAGCCGCCCACCCCCCATGAAGAAAATACAAACCCGTAGTTAATACCGAAATTTTTGAGCCCCCACAGATCCTTGGTTATGGCGGGAAAAATGGAAAGGTTGGTGCCATAGTTGAATCCGATCAGGGTGGCCAGTAAAATGATCAGCAATCCACTGCTCGCGGGCGAATCAACGATTACCATCGCCGCGAACATGAACAGCGCCTGGGTGCCAAGCATGATCATAAGCGTGTTCTCCCGGCCGATACGATCGGAAATAGCGCCCGCAGCGATTCGGCCCACGGCGTTTCCGATGGCAAGTATCACCACCGCCAGGAAAGCCATTTCAGCAAGGCTTCTCTGGGCCATGGAATTGATGGAACTGATGACCATGAGGCCTGCACCGGCGCCGATGAAATAAGCGAACCAGATCAGGTAGAAATTGCCGCTTTTGAGCATTTCAGACGCAGACGCTTCCAGCACCGGCCGGACTTTTGTGTTGCTCGCAGCGGGCTGCGCCGGCGGTACATAGCCGGCGGGCGGATTGATCAAAAGCATTGCCAGTCCAACCACCACGAAGAAAAAAGCCACGCCGAAAATCTGCATGGTCTGGATCAGGCCATAGCTTTCAATGAGGTAATTGGAAAGCGGTGAGATATATGCCGGTGCCAGGCCAAAACCGGAAACAACCAGTCCCGCCACCAGTCCCGTTTTGGCGGAAGGGAACCATTTGATGGCGGCCGGTGTGGCAGATGAATACCCGCAGCCGATGCCGGCGCCCACCATGACCCCGAATCCCAAAACCCAGACCCAGTACTCGGTCGACTGAGAGATCAGCAAAAACCCCAGAGCCACCAGGACGCCGCCAATGGCGGCTGTCAAACGCGGACCAAACTTGTCCTGAAACCTCCCTGCCGGAATCATTGAGAATGCGAAAACCAGGCAGCATACGGCATAAGGATCGTTAATAGCAGCAAGGTTCCAGTCAAACCCACCGATTTCAAACCCTTCGCCGGCAATGATGCTGCGCTGGATTTCCGAACGGAATATGCTCCATGTGTAGAGAATACCCAGGGCAAGATTCACGCCTGTTCCGGCAAACGTCACGATCCATCCCTTTTTTAGTGAAGTATCAGAGGGCATACGCTATTCTCCCTTTCATTGCGAAACATCCGATTTCAAAAAAAGAAAAACCGGGGAGGCAAAAAGCATTGCCCCCGGTTTCAGATACAGCGGGTTTATTTATAGGCAGCATCCACGCTGTTTGCGATCAGACGGTCAATAACACTTTCATCGGCGATGGTGGAGGTGTCGCCTAGTTCATCGGTTTTGCCCGCTGCGATCTTCTTGAGGATCCGGCGCATGATCTTGCCGCTCCGGGTCTTGGGAAGCCCGTCCGTAAACTGAATCACGTCCGGGGTGGCGATGGGTCCGATTTCCGTTCGCACCTGCTGGACGAGTTCCTTTCGAAGCGCATCGGACTCCTCGACACCGCTTTTGAGAATGACGAACGCGTAAATCCCCTGCCCTTTGATTTCATGAGGGAAATCAACCACTGCGGCCTCGGCGACGCTTTTGTGCAGCACCAGGGCGGATTCCAACTCCGCAGTGCCCAGGCGGTGACCGGATACATTGAGCACGTCATCGATCCGGCCGATGATCCAG
>PUOB01000047.1 GCA_003551985.1 Desulfobacteraceae bacterium
CCACCCAGCATGCTGAATGATGTTACACCGTATTTCCGGGTAATGTCCCACAGCCTGCTTTTGGTAAACTTGACGCTGAAAACGGCCTTAATGCTCCTATAAACCGCAGGGGCGAAGGTGCACCCCTGGGCATTGCCATGGGTCAGGGACAGGCCCGTGTAAAGGGTGTCGCTAGGGTCATACTTCCAGTATCGGCTTAAAACATAGCCATAGATGGGAAAGCGGAAGTTTTCATTCATAACACCCTTGGGGTCGCCCGTTGTGCCGGATGTATAGACGATCTGAATCGGATGGCCGGGACTGGAAAGAAGGTATTTCACCGGACGGAAGGGCGAGTCCAGTATCTCCTGAATCGGCTTATACCTGGACATATCGCCGGTTGCGGGCTTGCCCGTTTTTTCAATGGTGAACACATGCCTGACATTCGGAATGTCCTTCATAATGGGCTCGATCTTTTCCAGGAGATCAGCAGTGATAAAAATCGCCTTGCTTTTTGAATTGGATATCATGTGAGCAAGCTTTTGCCCCCTGGTTCTGGGGTCTATCGGTACAATGATCGCTCCCGTTATGCTGGCAGCGGCCATCAGGTGAATCATTTCAGGGTAATTGTACATGACGGCGGCATATTTATCTCCCTTTTCCAGTCCCGCGTCGAGCAGGGCGCGGGCAAACCGGTGCGAGTTTTCATGAAGATCACGGAATGTCTGAACCACTTCCGGATGGGGACCGTTTTCAAATGTAAGTACCGGAAAATCAGGCCTTGTATTTGCACGTATTTCAAACAGCTGACCCAGAAAAGTCCAGTTCAGTTTTCGCCTGACGGAAAAAGCGATGTTTCTGGTTTTTTCGAACATCGGTTTCGAACGTCTGGTGCTTGCTTCGTTGGACATGGTGACCTTCCTTTGTATCGTCTATTTTGTTTTGAGTTTCCATATGCATGGATCCTTGTCTCTCTGGGGTGGATGAATGGTCAGACCGCACCCGGAAAGTTTTTCCTGAATCATGCCGCACTGGCAGCAGTAAAAGGGCATGTTGCTTTTATTGAAAGACCAGGCATGGGACCGTTTGGTTCTGCCCTGGTTATAAGGCTTTCGCTGGGTGAAGTGGTTAACGGTAAATGGGAATATCATTTTCAACAGTTTTGCCGGCAGGGGCAAATGGTATGCCGCGTAGTAGGCCAGAGAATTTTCAGCCTGTTCCTGAAGCCGCTTTATAAAGGGCATGGCCTGATAACTGCCGGCACGGCGCAGCCGGCCGCCGCTTCCGCATGGATCCAGAACAAAAAATATGTTCCGGTCGTCTTGTATGATCTTGAATTTGCCGGGGTGGTATCCGGTTCGGTTGCAATTGTCCGTGCTGAAAATCATGTTGGCGAGAAAGGTGACCTGTGCATGGGTCGATTGCATATCCGTTTCGGCCAGCACCGTTTCTTCGATGCACTTGCGATACTGCAGTTCCAGCAAATCCCCCAATGATTCTTCGCCCTGCGAAGCGGCAATGAATGTCAATGTCGACACAATCATCATCACATACAGGTCATGGAGGGCAAGGAATTCCCCCCTGATTTCCCGACATAATTTAAGGGCGTTTTCATAGGAACCGCTATTTATACAGCTGATTATTCTGTCGGGCATCGGCTTTGCCATATCCGCAAGTTCGCGTTTCGTAAAAAATCGATGGCCGGGGGCCGGACAGTTTTTCCGGCTCTTTTTCGGGGGCGGTACCAGGCCCAGGCGCCTGTAATAGCGGTCAGGTATAAGGGCAGGATCTTTATAGACATGCCATGCACACCCGTCATCTTTGTGCAGGAGCGGATCCACCGGCCATAATAGAAACCCGTAAGCGGACTCATACGGCAGAATTTCATTTAAAAAGGCGCAGTGAATGCAATAATAAGGAAATCCGATTCGCTGATAGGTCCATGGATGCTTTTCGTCCGACAGCCTGCCGCCCTGGCCCGGCTCGTAGCGCCCTTTGCGCCACAAGCGCGCTCCGCTGGCGCAGGGATGAAGATGAAACGTAAACTTCTCGTCATCTTCGGTAATGCTGAAGGAGCCGGGATGCGCGCCGGCGCCGAAACAGCAGTGGGCGCGCCAGGATCGGGCCAGAAGATCTACGGTCAGGTGCGGCATGGTCTGGGCCCTTGCGGCATCGAAATACTGGCGTTTCGCAGAATGGGCAAAGATGTAGCGAAACATGGGCGCCATCGCGCCTTCGCCCATGGTGGTTCCGACCCAGCTCCACATGACCGTGCATGAATCCGCGAAAAAATCATGGAGCAGGATTTGTGACGTCTTCATATCCTCGCAAAGCCTCACCGCATCATCCATTTTCTTTTCCCGGATGCGTCTGGATATCCGAACCGGGTATGGCAGGGACAGCCAGTACAGATCAGATTCGCTGAAACCTCCAAAATGCATGGTTTTTTGGTTACCGGTCATGCTGAATCTCTTCTGCAATGGTGTTGATCTGGCATTTGGGATTCCGCCCGAGCATAAGTTGAAGGACCTTTACATCGCGCATGATTTTTTCAAGTCCATATTCATGCATGTAACCGTACCCGCCATGGATCTGTATCGCGTCCATTGTGATTTCAAGTGCAGCATCCGTGCAGAAAACTTTGACCAGCGGGGGTTTTGGCGCTTCAAACCGGAAAAAATTCGAATTATCGTCAAAACTGTTTAAATATCCGGCCGTTCCTATGGAAAGCTTCATCTTCATGTTGCCGAGCAGGCGCTGTATTTCCTGGTGATGAACGATTTTTTTACCGGCCTGGTAACGCTGCCGGGCATAGGCCGATGCCTTTTCAAAGGCACTGCGCGCCGTGCCCATAGCCATGGCCGCGATAAACCGGTAAAGACCGTCCTTTGCCCGTTCCATAAGGGCTCCTGCTTTTTTCCGACGCCCCACAATCGACCGGTGATCGACCATGACGTGGTCTAGAATAATCGGAGCGAAACCATTCACTTTTAGCCCTGGAAGATCTGCCGGCTGGCCTGTTGAGAGTCCGGGAGTGCCTTTTTCCAGAACCACGCACGTGATATGCCCGCCCATGTCATCATCTTCTTCGATAAACACGCAGAATATATCCGCGGTAAGGGCATTGCCCGTCAGGGCGGTGGTGCCATGGATCACCAGGCCGTGATCGTTGGCTTCCACCTCAAACCGATTCCCGTCCGTTTCCGACGGAAAGACCGGGGCGATCAGGGCCGGCCGCAGGGCGCCGGCACCGGTCAGACGCGGAAACAGAAGCGACTGCTGGCGGCTGTCCGCGCTAAGCAGGGCGATACATCCGGTATAATGAAGCGCGAAAACGGAGGCTATACCGGCGCACTCGGCGGCGATAATATCAAGGAGCACCGCGCACGAGTATGGTGAAAAACCGGCACCTTTATAATCTTCGGGCAGCAAGAGGAACGGCAGATCAAGCTGCCTGCTTTTTTCCCAGATACGGTCAACCCAATCGGTCGCTTTTTGCAGGTCCGTTTCGAGCACCTTGTCGTGGATTTCATGTTTTAAAAATCTACGACATTCGGACACGGCTTCCTGAATGGGGTCATCGGGCAGATGCTGATTCATTTTCGCCATTAAAGAGATCCGATTTCATGGTTGAAAATATCGATCCGGTTTACCTGGTTGGTCCCCTCGTATATCTGGGTTACCTTGGCATCGCGAAAATATTTTTCCATGCCGAATTCATGGGACAAGCCCTCCAGACCCACAATATCAAGAATTTTAGAAGAAATGCGGGCCGCCAGGGCGGTACCTGCCACTTTTGCTGCGGAACCAAATGTCACGAACTGCTCCACGGTTTCGTCCGACACCAACCGGTGCTTGTACCAGGAACCGATCTTTGAAACGAGTTCAGTGTTGGAGATGGCTTGAATGCCGTCGCCGAGCAGCATCTTTCCGGGAAGAAGGCTCAGGGCAATCTTAACGGGAACCCGGTCGAACAACTGCCAGGCATGGTAGGTGTCGAGCGCGACGGCAAAGTTATAACAGCAGTTGCGCAGTGTCATAATGTCCTTCACCATGTCTGCGATGTCCATCTGCACCCATTCTTCATCCAGCAGCCGGTGTCCCTTTATTTTTTTTTGGGCCGCATACTGTATGCAATGTTCCAGGGCCCCTCTGGACATACCAAGAGCGGCAATGCCGATGTAGCCCCTGGTCACGGACAGAATTTCCCTTGTGTGCCTCAGTCCCCTGCCCGGCGGTTCCCACAGGTTCTCTTCCGGAACGAAAAGATTGTCAAAAAAAAGCTCCGCCGTCTGGCTGGCTTTCTGGCCGCTTTTCCGCTCCACCCGACCGACGGAAAAACCGGTTGAGGAGGCCGGCAGAAGAAAGGTTGCCATCGATTCCAGGGGATGCGACGGGTCCAGGGGAATCGATGCAATGACAAAGTCGGCCAGGCTTCCATTGGTAATAAAACACTTGGCGCCGTTGATCCGATACCCGCCCGGTACTTTGTCGGCACGGGTCGACGGTCTCATGTGTTTCATACCGCTTTCTTCCTCCATGTCCGATCCGGCTGCCGGTTCCGTGATGGCCCATGACCAGAACCTCGGCACTTCATTTTTCTGGGCCTCAACCATCATCCGGATGATGTTGAGCACGATGCCCGTTCGGCATTCCACCAGGGCGCCGAGGAGACCGAAGGTATTGAAAGTGATATTGCTGGCGCCGGCAAGGCAGACGCTTGCCAGTTCTTCGACCATGACCGCGTTGCCCAGTGCGCTCCACCCGAGCCCGCCCAGTTTCTCAGGAATCGGGCTGATATTCAATTTTGCACGATTGGCCTTTTGCCAGAGCGCCCAGTCAAACCATTTCGGATTTTCAGCGCATTTTTTATCTGTTTCCAGCACTCTGGGCAGCATTTCTTCTCTGGCAAACGTGCGGGCAACCTTTTGCGCCGCTTCCGCGCGACTGATATAGGAGGGCTTGAGTTTTTTCAGCCGGCCGAATGCTGGCAGTGACTTCATCAAGTCCGGCGCATCACCGCGAAGTCCGTATTTCAACAGCGTATCTTTCATACTGATCTTTCGATGCCGACTCGGCAGCTGTATTTAAATCAAGTGCAGGTTATTTCAAAAACAACCTTGATCACCTTTTCATTTTTTTTTCGCACCAGGTTAAATCCACGCCGATAGTCCTCCAGGGCGAACCTGTGTGTAATAAATGGGTCCAGATTGATACGCCCATCCCTTATCATTTCAATAACAAGATCAAACGTTGCGACCTGCCTGCCGTTATAATATTCCACGCCGTGGGAGTTTGTGCCGATCATTTTCAATTCCTGATGCCAGAGCGGTGTCTGGTCAAATGAGACCGGCTTGAGCTGGTTGCCGATCATGACGTAATCGCCTCCGGCCTTGAGCCATCGCAAGGCATCATGGATTACTCGAGATGAGCCAACGCAGTCATAGATCGCATGAAAACCGCCGAGGGTGATGGAATTGCCCAGCGGACCTTTGTAGAGCTTTGCTCCGGTGACATCCGCAACTTGTTCATAGGCATCCCCGCCAAGTACGCTGTCCGCTCCCATTTCGACGGCAAGTTTCTGCTTGAATGGAATACGCTCCATGACATAGATTTTGCAAGAAGGCGCTGCTGCCCTTGCAAATTGGATCACGCCGAGCCCTATTGTTCCGGCCCCGATGACAAGCACCTTTTCGGATTGTCCGGGGGGTCGCTTTAAGACGGCGCGCAGCGAGACGGCCGCTGGTTCGATCAGGACCGCCTGATCATCCGATATGTCATCGGGCACTTTTAAAAATTGTTTCCGGTGGCCGATAAACCGGTCACTAAAGCCGGCCCCTGTATTTTCAGGCATTGGGCCTTCCGAGAAATTTTCACACATGCAGTAATTGCCGCTGCCGCAGGATTCGCACGGCGGGTCGATATCCTTTACCGCACAGCACGGGAGGTACGATTGCATGACCAC
>PUOB01000317.1 GCA_003551985.1 Desulfobacteraceae bacterium
TACCCGGACCGGCCGCAGACCTGCCGCGCCTTTCCGGTGGAGCAGGGGCTTTATTTCAAGGACGAAAACACCCCGCCGCAGCTGCTCAACTACTTCCGCCCCCCGGATTTCTGCATGGGGACGCATGAAAACGCCGCATGGACGGTAAAATCGTGGGAGGCCGACCAGAACGCGGCGTTTTACAACCAGATGACCCTGGAATGGGCCGATATTTTACGGCTGTTTTACACCGACCCCTTCGGCGGGGCGGGGCCCTACTGCGAAAAAGGGAAAATGGCCTTTATGGCGGCGTACAACATGGACGCCTTCCGGGAATTTGTTTTGAAAAGCAGCTTTCTGAAACGGTATTCAATCAAGCCCAAGCTCCGGCTCAAGATCAAAACAGACGACATCGCCCTTCTCCGGCTCGGCTTTTCCTGGATCCGGCTGTTTGTCTTCGGCATCAACACCGGGGATATCGGAATAAAAAAAGGCTAAGCCCGCCTGAGCGCTTTGCCCATGGAGCGAAATGTCTTTGTGTTTCCCGTAGGGGCAAAAAATCTTCATCTGTTTGTCCGTAGGGGCGAAAAATCTTTCGCCCGCGGCTTTTTACGACGCCGCCAGGTATTGAAATACTCTTAAAAAGTCGGTTTCAGACGGCTTTGTAATCACGCCATGGCGTGACAAGATCAAGGCTTGCGCGATTTCCGAAGAATTGAGTCACGCCAAGGCGTGATGATATTCTTCGGAAATCGCGCATAACGCAGATATTGGACGTTTTACAAAGCCGTCAAGTGTTTGAAAAGCTGTACCCCCACAATGGCGAGGCACTCGGCATCCAAATACGCCTCCGCACGGCGTTCAAACAGCACGGAGCACGTTGCCGGAAACGCGTCATCCGCATCGTTGAAAAGCATAACCATCGGTATCCGGGGCAGGGCATCGAACTGCATGGCCGCATCATAATTCACATCAAGCTCCGGCGGGTATCCCGATATGGCCGCCCCCGATGCTTTCAACCCCTCGATGT
The DNA here is from genome assembly GCA_003551985.1 of Desulfobacteraceae bacterium. The sequence goes on from PUOB01000317.1 coordinate 1,010, forward strand.
TTCCGGTAAAATGCCGGGCGATGGGGCGCTCCACATCATTGCTGAAAAACACGGTCAGGGGGCCCGAATCCCGAAAATCCCGGTAAGCCACCCATTCATCGGCTTTTGGGGCTTCATCCGGGCACATCAGAATGTACCTGAGCAAGACAATGCAAACATCATAGGCGGGCCTTTTGCCGGACGCATCCGTGACGCCCGCCTTCGAAACCGTGTAGTTTTTTGCAAAAAAAGGGATTTCGATTGAATCGCCGCGGATATGCCCGCCAATAACGGGTGCCGCGGCTTCAAAAGAGACGGTTTGGAGTTTTGCCATATACAGGTCATAATTTTTGTCGAAGATGCTGTTTTTGGCTTCCATGGCGGGTTTATCCATAGGCTTTCAATCCGGCGCGAAGAGCGCCTTCGATGGTGCCGTTGACCTTGTCGGCGCCGGGGAACAGGTCCTCCTCGGGGTCGTAGTCGTCCGCACTGTACTTGTATATCGCAAAGGCCCAATCATACAAGTCGCCATTGTAGGTGAGACGGCAGATGGGCTCGGGTCCGATGCCGTCATCGCGGTCCACATACACATGGCTGTCCTCGAAGCGGACATGGTATGCCTTTCCGGATGCGCTTAGTTCTTCCGCGTTAAAGCGTTCAACAACTTCCAAAACGTCGTCTTTGACGTCGTCCGGTATGGTGTCCGTAAACATCGCGTCGGTCAACCTCCGTGCTTTCATGCCCCGGTCGTGTTATTCGTCGACCACGATCGCCCCGGGGGCGCATTCCGCCGCGGCCTGCAGCACCTTTTCTTCATACTGGGCGGGGACCTCGTCCACGATCACCCGGCTTAACAATTCATCATCGTCAAATTCGAAGACCTCCGGGCAAACCTTGCTGCAATTGCCGTCTCCCATGCACAGATCATAATCGATTCGAACTTTCATAGCGCCTCCTTTTTTACGGTGTCGGTGATGTGATAAAACAATAATACCGACCGCGCTTTTTGTCGATAAAGCCGATCCGGTGGCCGCTTGACTAACTTCTGCAATAACACGGGCAGCGTCCTTCGTCAGCACATCCGATGACCCCGCTCGGGCGAAAGATTTTTCGCCCCTACATCCGCGACTTCCTCATTCGTTTAATCTCGTCACCACACGCTACTCGTTGTCGTTGTCGTTGTCGTAATCGTAATCGGTTTTTTCAAAGGTTCCACAAGCCTGGATTCCGGACGTTTTACGAAGTCGTAAAATGTGTTGTTGAAAATCTGATTTCCCTTTATATTCTTATTAGAAAATCAGCAGAGGGTCAGAAAGGGGACAAAAGGATGGGGTTTCCGCTTAAAACCATGGGCCTTGTTTGCATGGCGATAATCCTGCTTGCCGCCTCGCCGGGATCGGCGGAGTCACCCGGGCAACCGGATCAAACCATCACCATCGCAACGGGTGAATGGGCGCCCTGGACAGGAAGGGATCTGCCGTATAACGGTTTTGTCTGCCGCGTGGTCGAAGACGTTTTCAACCGGGCGGGCTATGAGGTCGATTTTGCGTTCTATCCCTGGCAGCGGGCCTATGCCATGATCCTGCAAGGGCGGGCGGATGCATCCGCATACTGGTACGAAAGTGATAGGCGAAAGCAAGATGCGTATTACAGCGAACCGCTGACCCGCGAAAAAATCGTTTTTTTTCATTTAAAATCGGCGCCCATGGCGGACTGGGAGACATTGACCGATCTTGAGCCTTACAGGATCGGGGTGTCCCGGGGGAATACGTACATTGACGAACTATGGGAACTGGGCGAACAGGGCGTGCTGACACTTGACAACGCGGACAGCGACCTTGCCAATTTCAAAAAACTGCTTGCCGGCAGGATTGATATCTTTCCCTGCTCGAAGCTCAGGGGCTATACCCTTCTCAACGCCCATTTTTCAGAAGGTACGATTGCCTTGCTGGCGCACCACGAAACCCCGCTGGACGAACCCACGGGTCATCTCATATTTCCCCGGGGGAAGGACGGCTCGCTGGCGCTTAAGCGGGTTTTCAACGCGCATTTGCGTCAGCTCAGGGATGAAGGCGTGTATCGGAAATATATTGAGACATTAGAGCATGACGCATACAGCAAACACCAATAATGCGGGATTTAAAAAAGCGGCCCTTTCGGGCGGCATTGTCGCGTTAATTCTTTTTTGCGCGTTTGTGGTTTTTTATGAAGCGCGCGCCCGGGGCCAGGCGCGTGAAAAAATCGACCAGCACGCCCGGGTTATTGCCGATGCGCTGTGGAATTACAATTATGACGCCGTTTCGGAATATCTGAACCTTGCCTGTCAGTCCTATGACTATGCCACGTTGTCGGTTTTTGAGGTGAACGGCAGCGTTTTCTATGAGTCGCCCCCAATGGCGCCGGGGCCGTTTGAACGCCTCCTGATGGCGGTTAACCTAATCCCTGAAATCCGGCTGGAATCGCATGTCGACTACGACGGAAGAACGATCGGACGTATCGAAGCGGTGTGGAACCCCCGGACGGTATATACCCACGGCGTGGTTCTGGCCTTTTTCATCATGGGGCTTGCGCTCTTCCTTTTTTATGCCAGATTGTTTCAAGCCAACCAAACCCTGGAAATGCGGGTTCGCGAGCGGACCTCCTCCCTTGCCGGCGCAAATACCGCGCTGCAATACGAGATCCGGGAACGGGAGCAGATTGAAAAAAAACTGCGCCAGAACGAGGAAAACCTCCGCACCACCCTCGATTCTATCGGCGACGCGGTGATCGCCACCGACATCGGGGGGCAAATTGTTCGCATGAACCCGGTCGCACAGGCACTGACCGGGTGGCGCATAGAAGAAGCGGTCGGTCGGCTGTTTTCGGAGGTGTTCTATATTGTTGACGCCAGGACAAAACAAAGGCTGGCCGATCCGGTCAGGCGGGTGCTTGACGCCGGTGGCGTGGTCGAACTGGCCGAGCACACTCTGCTTCTGGCATCGGACGGAAAAGAATACCGGGTGGATGATTCCGGGGCGCCCATCCGGGATAGGGCCGGCCATATCACCGGCGTCGTGCTGGTGTTCCGTGATATCAGCGAGGACTATCGGATGCGGGAAGCCCTGCGTGAAAGTGAAACCCAACTGCGCAGGGCCCAGGCCGTGGCCCGGATGGGAAGCTGGCAGGTCGATCTCAACACCGGCCGGGTCACCCTTACCGAGGAAGCCTGCCGGATTTATGGGATGGATGCCTGCGACAACAGGCCGCTGCGCGAGATTAAATCGTTTCCGCTGCCGGAATACAGGGAAATGCTCGATGAAAAGCTGAACGGCCTGCTCCACGGCGAGCAGGAATACGAGGTGGAATACAGGATCAAGCGGCCGGCGGACGGCCAGATCCGGGACATATATTCTCTCGGGGCCTACAATCCGGAAAGCAATACCGTAACCGGGACCATCCAGGACATCACCGAGCGCAAGCAGGCCGAAGCCGAGCTTCAGAAGGTGGAAAGGCTGAAAACCGTGGGGATGCTGGCGGGCGGCATTGCCCATGACTTCAACAATATCCTTACCGGCATTTTCGGCAGCATCTCCCTTGCCAAATCAAAGCTGGAATCCGGCCATGCGGCCCTCAATCCCCTCGAGGAAGGGGAAAAATCAATGGAGCGGGCAATCCGGTTGACCAACCAGCTGCTCACCTTTTCAAAAGGGGGATATCCGGTCAAGGAAGACGCCCGGCTGGACCAGATCGTAGAGGAAGTGGTTCGTTTTGACCTGTCCGGCAGCAATGTCAAGCCGGTTTTTGAATCGTCCGGGGACCTTTGGCTGGCAAGGGTGGACAAAGGACAGGTCCAGCAAGTCTTCTCAAACCTTGCGATCAACGCCAATCAAGCCATGCCGGAGGGCGGCCATCTCCATATCAGCCTGGAGAATGCGCATATCCGTGAGACGAGCCGGCTGCCGCTTTCGCCTGGAAGGTATATAAAGGCGGTGATACGCGATGACGGCGTCGGCATTGAACAAAAGCACCTGGGTCACATATTCGACCCTTACTACAGCATCCGCCAAAACGGTACGGGCTTGGGGCTCGCAACGGTCTACTCCATCATGGAACGGCATGGCGGGTATATCCATGCGGCCTCGGAACCCGGCAAAGGCGCGACTTTCACCCTTTATCTGCCCGCCTCGGAAACACAGCCGCCGCCGGAATCCGGCGGATCTGCATCGGGCGCCCCGAATGTGGCGCATTCCGCCCGGGTCCTGGTCATGGATGACGAAGAGATGATCCGTAATATTGCCTCGGAGATGCTTCAGGCATTCGGCTGCGAGGTTAAAACCGCCGCGGATGGCAAAGAGGCGGTGGCCATGTACAAAGAGGCCATGGCCTCGGGGGCCCCCTTTGGCCTGGTCATCATGGACATGACCGTTCCGGGCGGCATGGGCGGCGTGGAGGCCTTAAAGGAGATTTTAGCGTTTGATCCCGGGGTCAGGGCGGTGGTGTCCAGCGGCTACACGGAAAATGCAATCCTGGGAAATTTCGCGAATTACGGGTTTAAGGACATTTTATCAAAGCCCTACACGCTTGAACGGTTGCGTGCGGTGCTGAACCGCGTACTGCAAGTATGACGACTTCGTAAAAGGCCGGATTCAGGCTGCCCATCGGTGTTGGCTGTAGGGGCGAAAAATCTTTCGCCCGCTATTCGGGCGAAAGATTTTTCGCCCCTACAAACAAATTCAAGCCTCATATTTGGCGACCATCTCCCGGAAGCGCTCGATAATATCCTGGCGATCCCGCCGCAGGAGCTTGACCAGCTCCTCGTTGTTCCAGAAAAATGCGCGAACGAGAATTTTGTCCCGGTAGAGAAGAATATTGCGCCGGTAGCGCAGGGCGGCGAAGCCGGTCGGCGGCAGCAGCGCCAGGTAGGCA
>PUOB01000254.1 GCA_003551985.1 Desulfobacteraceae bacterium
ACGTAACAGGCCGTTCCGAGGCACGCCCTGATTTTGTGTCGCCCCTTGGGCGTAAGGGAAAAAAGGGAATAAAACGTGGTCACACCAAAAACGTCGCTTTGGGGGAGGTTGAGCCCCTTGCTGATATAGTCGATCAATTCCGGCGGAAGATATCCCACGACATCCTGGCACAGGCGTAAAACCGGTATAACCGCACCCGGCGCATCTTTATTCTCAGCGATAATCTTATCAATTTCGGGTATCATTTCCGGTGTTATGTCCGGATGATCAAGTTTTGACATGTCGGTTTCCTTTCAGTCTTCTTTATGCCGGCTGCTGCCCCCAAGCCTGACGACTTCGTAAAAAGGCCAATATCTGCGTTACGCGCGATTTTCGAAGAATATCATCACGCCTTGGCGTGACTCAATTCTTCAAAAATCGCGCAAGCCTTGATCTTGAGCTTTCTTGTCACGCCCCCGGCGTGATTTCAAAGCCGCCTGATCGCGACTTTTTACGAGATTATCAAGCCTGGAAAATTTCAAATTCAACACTTTTCCACAACTCCAGGAAAAAGTCAATAAATCGATTGAAAGTAATTCTTCATTTATAATTATAATTGCTTTATAATGAACGATAGCGTAAATACAAAGGCTGGCGGAAGTTCATTGGGCGAAAGATTTTTCGCCCCTACGGCGACATGATATGCCCTGAACTGAAGGGCGGAAACGATACGGAGGAGAAAAATGGCGACGCTGACGGTTGACGATCTCAAAAAAATCAAGGAAAAAACAGCCCCTGAAATGGCCATGCGGCAGACCCGCCCGACGGCCCGGATAACCGTTCACATTGGCGACTGCGGCCTGGCCGCCGGCGCAAGGGAAGTCATGAAAGCCTTCATGGAGGCGCGTGAACAGGCAAAACGGCCGGATATATATCTTTTGGCGGCGGATTGCATAGATCCCGAAGACTGCGCCAACGAACCCAAAGTCACCATTCAAACAGAAGGTCAATCTCCCGCCGTCCACACAAATGTGACCCCTGAGAAGGCAAGGGAATTGATGGGGAGTATGTTGTAAGTTGTAGGTTGTAGGTTGTAGGTTGTAGGTTGTAAGTGACAAATGAACCGATGCGCTTCCTTCGTCAGCGCATCCTATGCCTGCCTGTTGCCCTTACCTACAACTTACAACCTAATACCTATAACTTACAACTTACAACCTAATTACGCCGCCTTTGACACCTTCACCGCGCACACCTTGAATTCCGGGATCTTGGAGACCGGGTCGAGGGCTGCGTTGGTGAGCCGGTTGGCGGCCGCCTCGGCAAAGTGGAAGGGTATGAATACGGTACCATCAACCGCCTTGTCCGATACGCTCAACAGGACTTCGATCTCCCCCCGCCTGGAAGCGACTTTCACCCGGTCGCCCTCTTCAAGGCCGTATTTTTCAGCATCCGCCGCGGAGATTTCAACGAAACCCTCCGGGGATCGCTCATTCAACCCTTCGGTTTTCCGCGTCATGGTCCCGGTGTGATAATGGTAAAGCACCCGGCCGGTGGTCATGTACAACGGATATTCATCGTCTGCAATTTCAGCGGGCGGTATATAGTCAATGGGGAAAAACTTACCCTTGCCAATGGGAAAAGCTTCGGTATGCAGAATCGGGGTGCCCGGGTGATCCGTTGTCGGACAAGGCCAGTGAAGCCCTTCTTTTTCTATCCGGTCCCATGTAATCCCGCCGTAGGAAGGGGTCACCTGGGCGATCTCCTTAAAAACGGCTTCTGCGTTTTCATACGTCATGTCAAAGCCCATCCGGGCGGCGATTTCCGCCGTGATTTTCCAGTCTTCCCAAACATTCCCGGGAGGCTCCACAGCCTTTCGGACCCGCTGAACCCGGCGTTCGGTATTTGAAAACGTGCCATCCTTTTCCGCAAAACAGCAGCTTGGCAGGACAACATCCGCCGCTTGCGCGGTCTCGGTCATGAATATATCCTGCACCACCAGGAAATCAAGCCGGGAAAAACTTTCCTCCGCATGGTTCAAATCCGCATCGGATACAAGGGGGTTTTCGCCGATTACATACAGGGCCTTGAACAGGCCTTCGTGCGCCCTTGGGATCATCTCCGTCACGGTAAGCCCCGCTTTGTCGGAAAGCCCAGTCACGCCCCATGCCTGCTCCATTTTCGAGACGGCGGCCGGGTCGGTTACCGGCTGGTAACCGGAAAACACGTTGGGCAGCCCGCCCATGTCGCATGCGCCCTGGACGTTGTTCTGCCCGCGAAGCGGGTTGACGCCGCCGCCCGGGATGCCCAGGTTGCCACACAGCATGGCCAGATTTGCAAGGCTTTTCACATTATCAGTGCCCGTCACGTGCTGGGTGATCCCCATGCAGTAGAGGATGGACGCCGCTTTGGCACCCGCATAAATCCTTGCCGCCTCGACAATGTCTTTGGCAGGAATACCTGTGATTTCAGAGACATGCTCCGGCGTAAATTTCTCTACCGCCGCTTTGAGCGCCTCAACGCCCTCTGTCCGTCTCTCCACGAAGTCCCGGTCGTAGAGCTCCTCCTTGATGATGACATGCATCAGGCCGTTGAGCCAGGCCACGTCCGCACCCAGGTTGGGACGGAGCCACTTTTCAGCGAATTCGGCGAGCTTGATGCGACGGGGGTCAACCAGAATCAACCGGGCCCCTTTTCGTTTCACCGCCCGCTTTATAAAAGAGGAAATCACCGGGTGGTTTTCCGTTGTATTGGACCCGGTGACCAGTATGACCTCCGCATCCTCTATATCCGCGATGGTGTTGGTCATCGCCCCGCTTCCGAACGCAGCGGCCAGACCGGCCACTGTGGAGCTGTGTCAGAGACGGGCGCAATGGTCAATGTTGTTTGTTTTCAGCACCCCCCGGGTAAATTTCTGGGCAACGTAGTTGTCCTCGTTGGTCACGCGGGCGGAGGTCAGGAGGCCCATTGCATCGCCGCCGTGGGTATCCCGGATTTCCGTAAATTTTTTCGCCACCAGGTCCAGGGCCTCGTCCCACTGCGCCTCACGGAAGGTTCCGTTTTCCTTTATCAAGGGCGTTGTCAGCCGTTCCGGAGAATTTACAAAAGAATAGCCGAAGCGGCCCTTGACGCACAGGCTGCCGTTATTGGGCGGCGTATCTTCGCTTCCGGTGATCTTTATAATGGTGTTGTCCCGGACATGGAGGGTCATCTGGCATCCGACCCCGCAATAACTGCACGTGGTGTCGACCTTCCGGGCTTCCCAGGGACGCCACGTATAACGGGCATCCTTTTCCACCAGGGCCCCCACGGGGCATGCCTGCACGCACTCGCCGCAGAAAACGCATTCCGAATCCTTGAGGGGCCGGTCGCCGGCAGCCACGATCTTGGCATGGGCGCCCCTGTACCCAAAACTGATGGCATTGTTGACCTGGACGTCGTTGCAGGCCTGCACGCATCGGCCGCAGAGAATGCAGCGGGAAAAATCCCTGACGATAAACGGGTTGACCGTCTCCATGGGATTTTTCGGCTTTGTCCCCTCGAAGGCTTCACCGGAAACCTGGTATCGGTAAGCGAGGTTCTGAAGCTCACAATCGCCCCATACCGGGCAGAGCTCACTGGTATTGTCGTATCTGCGGACCTCCAGTTGAAACGCCGTAAAACTGCCGGTATCGGCTTTCCTGACGGCACAATTATGGTTGCCGGAAGACAGGAGCAGCTCGAGGGTCATGCGGCGGGAATTGACGACTTCAGGAGATTCCGTGTGCACCACCATGCCGGACTGGGCCGGTGTGGTACATGCCGGCATCAGGGCTCTGGCCTTTTCCACTTCCACGACGCAAATACGGCAGGCACCGGTGGGAATAGCGCCCTTCAAGTGGCACAGGGTGGGTATGTCAATGCCGTTTCGCCTTGACACGTCCAAAATGGTTTCCTCCGGCGCGACGATCAGCCGATGGCCATTGATAAAAATAGTGTTTTCATCCATATCTGTTGTCTTTCTTCCTTACGGTTTGACTTTCAGGCACCAGGCACTTGTATTCCGCCAACGATAGCCAACGCTAGTGGATCTCGCGACCTTCTTTACGCAATGCAACCGGAGATCCGAGAATTTCAGACCATATCACAGCTTTCTGGAGTTGTGCAACAGAATATGTATCCCCGGTCACAGCAGAAAATTCCCGTGCGGGCAAAGACGCCGGCGCAGATTTTTTTTCAATGGGGGGTGCACCGATGGCATCTTGCCCGATCTCTTTTCTTTTATCGGCATATCTTTTCCCTGCCGTTTCGGCGTCTTTTCCGAGGCTTTCCATATAGGTTTTTTTGTCTTTTTCCACCCGCTGTTCCCGGCCGGCCGTCCTGGCGGGTTGTTCTTCCCTTTTTTCGGGAAGAACCGCCTCCTGGTCCCTCGACCGAGGCCGGTAACCGGTGGGGTCTTCAGGCGCCGGCTCAAGCTCCTCCCTCATTTGCTCCAGAAACTTTTCGACAGAGTTTCTCCAGCCGGCCCGGTCCTGCTTTTCACCGGGCCGCGCTTCATCGGACTCGCCCGACTGCTGCTTTTTCATGCGATTCCGGATGCTGATGACATTGGTTATGATAATAACCAGCACGACGATCAGAAAAAAAAGGTTTTCCATAATTGAAATCCCGTAAAAAGTCGTCTTTTGTCTCCCGATTCACGACGGGTTCTTTGTAGGGGCGAATAATCATTCGCCCTTATGGCGGGCGAATGATTATTCGCCCCTACGGTTCTGAAAAGTTTCACAAGCCTGGGTTCGAGACTTTTTACGGTGCCCTCATAATTGAAATCCCGTAAAAAGCCGGTTTCCGACGGCTTTGAATCACGCCATGGCGTGACAAGATCAAGGCTTGCGCGATTTTTGAAGAATTGAGTCACGCCAAGGCGTGATGATATTATTCGGAAATCGCGCATAACGCAGATATTGGACTTTTTGCGAAGCCGGCATCATTTATTCGTCCGATTTGTCCGGATCAATGGTGGTCTCCTTGCCGCCGATGGTATCCCGCATCCCGGTATCCGCCTGAATATTCTGCATGCGGTAATAATCCATGATACCCAGGTTGCCTTTCCTGAAAGCCTCGGCAATGGCGATGGGGACCTGGGCTTCGTTTTCCACGACCTTGGCCCGCATCTCCTGGACCTTGGCCCGCATCTCCTGCTCCGCTGCATAGGCCATGGCGCGGCGCTCCTCGGCCTTGGCCTGGGCAATCTTCTTATCCGCTTCGGCCCGGTCGGTTTCCAATTCGGCCCCGATGTTCTTGCCAACGTCCACATCCGCGATATCGATGGACAAAATTTCATAGGCGGTGCCGGCATCGAGCCCTTTTTCAAGGACGCGCTTGGAGATGGAATCCGGGTTTTCCAGCACCATCTTGTGACTTTCGGAAGACCCGATGGTGGTGACGATCCCCTCGCCGACACGCGCGAGTATAGTTTCTTCACCCGCGCCGCCGACGAGCCGGTCGATGTTGGCCCGCACCGTCACCCGTGAAAGGGCCTTCAACTGGATGCCGTCCTTGGCCATGGCAGCAACCAGAGGGGTCTCGATCACCTTGGGATTCACACTCATCTGCACGGCTTCAAGCACGTTGCGGCCCGCCAGATCGATTGCGGCGGCCCGGTTGAACTTCAGGTCGATATTGGCCTTGTCCGCCGCGATAAGGGCCTGGATGACGCGCATGACGTCGCCGCCGGCAAGGTAGTGCGATTCAAGGTCATTGGTCGAAATATCGATGCCGGCTTTTACGGCCATGATCTTGGCATTGACGATCAGTTTGGGCGATATCTTCCTGAGCCGCATGAAGATGATATTGAAAAGCCCGACCTTGGCCCCGGATACCAGACCCTGGATCCACAGCGAAATAGCGGACCCGACGAAATAAAACAATATAA
>PUOB01000417.1 GCA_003551985.1 Desulfobacteraceae bacterium
ATTTTACGTATGAGGTGAATTATGATTGTTGCGGATCCGAAACCCCTTCAAGAGATACTGGCCATGGTCGAGGCGTACAAAAAGATACTCGTCGTCGGGTGCAAGGGATGCGTCACGGTTTGCAATGTGGGCGGCATCAAGGAGGCCGAAGTCCTGCGCGCCTCCCTCATGATAAACGGGAAAAAGGCGGGCGCGTCCCCGGAAATCGATGCCACGGTGATTGAACGGCAGTGTGACAACGAGTACGTGGAGCAGCTCCGGGACACTATCGACGCCTATGACGCCGTGATCTCCATGGCCTGCGGCGTTGGCCCGCAGTTTCTGTCCGAGGCCTATCCCGAACAGATGTTCTTTCCGGCGGTGAACACCACCTTTTATGGCGGCGCGGTCGCTCACGGGGTCTGGGAGGAGCGGTGCGCCGGGTGCGGAACCTGTATTATTCATCATTTTGACAGCCTGTGCCCCATCGCCAGGTGCGCCAAAAGTCTCCTGCATGGCCCCTGCGGCGGGTCCTCCGACGGCGTCTGCGAGGTGTCCAAGGAGACGATCTGCATATGGGACACCATCGTGAAAAAAAAGATGGCCCAGGGGCGCCTGGAAGACCTGTTCGTCCTTCAGGAACCCAAGGATTGGCGTACCGCCAGGGACGGCGGCCCCAGGCGGAGCATCCGCGAAACCCTGGCCGATTGATCACAAACACGATACCAGCGATATAAGGAGAGATTTCGATGAGCGACCTGAAATCAGGCAGCAACCTGGAAAAAATCCTCAAGGCCGGCCACTTTGCCTTCACCGGGGAATGCGGCCCGCCCAGGGGCGCCAATACGGCGCATTTTGCAGAAAAACTAAGCCACCTGAAAGGCAATGTCGATGCCGTCAACATAACCGACAACCAGACCGCCGTGGCCCGGATGGCCAGCCTGGCGGCATCCCATATCGCCATCCACGAAGGCCTGGAACCCAATTTCCAGATGGTCTGCCGGGACCGCAACCGCCTGGCCATGATCAGCGATATCCTGGGCGCCCATGCCCTGGGTATCCGCAACATGCTCTGCCTTTCCGGGGACCACCAGACGTTCGGCACCTGCCCCCAGGCCAAGAATGTTCACGATATCGACTCCATGCAGCTGATCCGGATGGTCACCCAGATGCGCGACGAGGGGGTGTTCCTGGACGGCGACGACATTGACGTGCCGCCGAAACTTTTTGTCGGCGCGGCCAGCAACCCCTTTGCCGATCCCTTTGAATACCGGGTGTATCGGCTCCAAAACAAGATCCGGGCCGGCGCGGATTTTATCCAGACCCAGTGCATCTACAATATGGACAAGTTCCGCGAGTTCATGAAAATGGTGGTGGACATGGGGCTGCATGAAAAATGCTATATCCTGGCCGGCGTTACCCCGATGAAAAGCGCGGGCATGGCCAATTATATGAAAAAATTCGTCCCCGGCATGGAGATCCCGGATTCCCTGATTAAACGGTTGAAAGGGGTGGACAAGGCGGCCCAGCCGGAAGAAGGCATCACGTTCGCCCTGGAGCAGGTGGCGGAATTCAGGGAGATGGAAGGCGTGGCCGGGGTTCATATGATGGCCATCGAATGGGAACAAAAAATGCCGGAGATCGCGGAGCGCGCCGGCATGCTTCCCCGGCCGGCGGTGTAAACGGAATCTATCTGCCTGGTTTGACTTTCCGTCTGTCCGTGTTTATCGTTTTTATTAATAAAACGATTCACGGAGGACAGTACTTATGAACATTGATCGCAGTGTTATGGCATTTGCCGGTTCGGTGATTCTCGTCAGCATTGTTTTGGTTTTGCTTCACAGCGCTTATTGGATAGTGCTGACGGCTATTGTCGGTGCCAACCTTCTTCAGGCGGCGTTTACCGGGTTTTGTCCCCTTGCCAGGGTTTTAAAGGGCATCGGATTAAAGCCCGGAGCGGCGTTTAAATAATCTCCATCCGGTTCTGATGCTATTTTTATTCCCAATACCGGCTATTCCGAGGACGACCTGTCCGATGGGATCGGTGTGGCTGATCCGGCCAATGATGGGTTATGCCCAGCGGCCGATAGCGATCCCCGCAAGAAGAGCGATCAAGCCCACCCCGTTTTGCAGGAAAAGATTGGCGGCGGCGGAAAAATATTGTGCGGTCCGGATCAGTTCTGCCGATTCCAGCATATAGGTGGAAAAGGTCGTAAAAGCACCCATAAAACCAATCAGTATAATGATGCGGGTCTCTGGCGCAATCAGCCAGCGATGCTCGAAAAGGGCCCACAGCAGGCCCGCCCCAAAACAGCCAATGATATTGACAGCCAGCGTTCCCCACGGGAAAGCAGTCCCTGCAATCCTGTGGGTCAGCACGGAAAGGCCATAGCGGCAAAGTGTCCCCGCCGCTCCTGCGATACAAAGCAAAATGATGCGCTGCGCCATTAAATACCCCGCCTCTGTAGGTCGGGATTCATATCCCGACATCAATCAATCGTTTTATTTGAGCCAACCGCCCACGTCATCTTTCGAGGAAATTTCTCCCACGGCCTTGACCTCCCCGTCGATGATGACCGCAGGCGTTCCGAAAATGCCGTAGCTTGCGATCTCCATGGTGTCGGTAAAAAAGCAGATAAACCGATTAGATCAATAGCAACCGTGAATTGCTGCAAAGTCGCCATTTTTTACAATGACAAATTTTTGATCTAAGGTCAACCGCGTCATGGCGCGGCGGAAGAAACAGGTTCCACAGGACACAGGAAAACCGGCTGCCGGCAACCTCTTTCATCCGCACCGTTGCATGTCGCCGGTCTTCTCGATGAACACGCACTATTTTTATTGCGGTTTAGCCGGGAAGAATGCTAAAGTAGCAACGAAAAAGCCGGATATTTCCCCCTTAGAAAGCCGGAATGAAAAAAAGAATGCCAGCCGGGCAAGTGTTTGTGACTGGACGGCTGCCGAAGATGGGCCCGTTTAAAATGACAAAGCGCTGATAGCGCATTAAGCGACATACTCATGGGGATCTTCTTCTGCATAGTGATCCTTGCCGACCTGAAGGAACCGGCAAAAGTACTTCCTTTTTTCATCTTTATTCTGTCCGGGGTTGTCTTCTATGATGCGAGGCGCCGCTATCTTCTGAAAAAAGGTGTCGATGTGGAAAAAGCCATAAAAAACAACGACTGGATTGGCCAATGACACAAAACAGCGAAACCCGCCCCGTTCCGCTTTTCCGGCACTATCCGGAACTCGCGGAAAATCTGCCGCGCCATGCATTGGGCAGCTATCCCACGCCGGTAGCGCGCCTTTCAAATCTGGGGCATGACAACCTCTGGATAAAGCGGGATGATCTTACAAGCGACATTTACGGGGGCAACAAAGTACGGAAGCTGGAATTCATCCTGGCCGACGCCCTGAAACGCGGCTGCCGTCAAATCATCACTATGGGCGGAATCGGCACGAATCACGGCCTGGCCACGGCGATTTTCTGCCGCGAGGCGGGCCTGGCCTGCAGGCTTTTGTTGTTTGATCAGCCGGTAAACGACCATGTGAAGCAGAATATGCTGCTTTATTGCAAGTACGGGGCCGAACCGCGTTATTGCAAAGGGGCGCTCAGGACCGGGGCATCGCTTTTAGTGACCCAGCGCCTGTTGAATCCCGGCGCCTATATTCTTGAAGCCGGGGGGTCAAGCCCTTTGGGAACCGTGGGTTTCGTCAACGCCATGTTCGAGGTGGCCGAGCAGGTCCGGGCCGGCTTAATGCCGGAACCCCAATACATATTCTGCCCCGTGGGGACCAGCGGCACCATGGCGGGCCTTTCCCTGGGGGCGATTCTGGCGGGGCTTTCCACCACCATCACAGGCGTGCGTGTAACCATGAAATCCGTTGGGCCTGTTGCCGTGGCCACGCCAGAGACGGTTCGGGCCCTCATGAAAAAAACATTGAAGTTATTAAGAAAACACAGCCGTGCGATCCCGGACGTCCCGATCGGCTCCCCGCATATCATCCAGGATTATGTAGGCCGGGGGTATGGATACGCCACCAGCGAATCCAGTGCGGCACTGGAACGGGTATGGGCAAAAGAGAAAATCGCCCTTGATCCCACCTACACCGCCAAGACGTTTGCCGCCCTTTTGGATTATATTGAAAAACCCCAATACCGGAATGCACCGATCCTCTACTGGCACACCTGCAATTCCACGGATCTTTCCACACCGCTGCGTTCCGTCAGTTGCCGGGATCTTCCGCCGGCACTCCGGCGTATTTATGAAGGCGCTTCAGCGCCGGCAATTAAAACCAAAGGGCAATAAGACGACTGTTACGGACTGCTTTGGGCATCCATGGGCTACGACAACAACGCGGTTGCTGGCGCCTGACAACGCCCTATACCGCGTCCGCAAGGAAGGCGACGCATTCAAGGCTTTCTTCTCCATGCAGGGGCGTGCGCACGACGATAGTGCCATGTAACATTTAAATTTTCGGATAAAGCCTTTTTCTATTGATGCAGCGGTCAAAGTCGCTTATGAATGGCCGTCCGGATGGCATGCCGCAGCGGGATACCGCACATTGGAGGGAGGCGCCGACAACAATAGCGTATATACCTTTGCATGGCTGCATTTTGTGCTCTTTGAGATCGGTTATGCCTTTTGAATCGTGTGGTGGTAGTAGGGACCGAATAGAAAACTGCACCATAAAATATGGAGCGACATGATTATAGGCCTTTACCCCGGAGCACATTGCCGGATTCAAGGTGCAGAATTTAGAATGCCCGGGAATACTGTCTGAGCTGGCAAGTATTGTGGATTCCAGACCCCTCAAAGCAAACTTTAAATGCTAATGACAATGACTTTTCAGGTCTCCGATAAAAGTTCCCTTACTTTGGCAGCCAGTTTATACATGGAAAACGGCTTTTCAATAAAGTGCAGCCCATTATCCAGAATCGTATGGTGAGCGATCACATTCTCTGTGTAACCGGACATGAATAGTGTCTTGATGTCCGGATAGAGGTCGTTGAGTTGCTCGGCAAATTCCCGGCCGTTCATTTCCGGCATGATGATATCGGATAGCAGCAGGTCGATTTTCCCGCTATGCGCTTTGGCCACCTCCATGGCCTCGCCTGGCCTGCTTGCCGTAATGACATTGTAGCCCATCCTTTCCAGCATTATGCGGGTGAGATCCAAAACAACGGCTTCATCTTCCAGCACAAGAATCGTTTCTCCGCAGCCCTTGGGCAGCGCTTCTTCATTTTGCTTTTTGTCGGAAACGTCGGCATCTTCCAAAAGCCTCGGAAAATAGATTTTAACAGTTGTGCCTTGCCCCGGTTCGCTGTAGACGTTTATAAAACCGTTATTCTGTTTGACGATTCCATAGACAGTAGGCAGGCCCAGCCCGGTTCCCTGGCCGATTTCCTTTGTCGTGAAAAACGGTTCAAACACGTTGTCCAGCACATGTTTGTCCATGCCGCAGCCGTTGTCGCTTACCACCAACATGACGAACTCCCCAGGGACAAACCCTGTATGATCTGCGCAGTATTGTTCGTCAAATTCAATATTTTGACTCTCTATGGTTATTTTGCCGGTATCGCTAATGGCATCGCGGGCATTGACCACGAGATTCGCCAGGATCTGATCAATCTGGGAGTGGTCCATTTTTACCGGCCAGGTGTTTTTTCCGGGCTTCCAGAGCAGGTCGATGTTCTCTCCGATAAGCCGATGCAGCATTTTGAGCATGCCGGATACGCTGTCGTTCAGGTTCATGGGGACAGGGGCGATGGTTTGCTTCCTTGCAAAAGCCAGCAGCTTGCGCACGATAACCGCGGAGCGTTTACCGGCATCCTGGATTTCCTGAACGCTTTCATACATGGGGTCGGAAGA
>PUOB01000195.1 GCA_003551985.1 Desulfobacteraceae bacterium
CGGAGCATCCCGTGGACAGGATACAACTGAAAGAACGCGCGCAGGCGATTGAAGACTGGTTTCTGGCCAACCCGGACCCCCCGAAGGGCTTTCCACGGGTATGGCTTTATAAAAGCGTCCGCACCGTGTACGCGGTTTCCAGGGATATGGTCAGCGGACTTTTATCCCTCCATGCCATGAGCCTGGTTTTTACAACGTTGCTCAGTATCGTGCCCCTGCTGGCGCTCAGTTTCTCGGTGCTCAAGGCACTGGGAGCCCATCAGCGGATGGAGCCCTTTCTGTTCCAGTTCTTTGAACCAATGGGCCCCCAGGGCATTGAACTCGCCGCGCAGATTTTGGAGTTTGTCGACCAGATGAAAGTGGGGGTGCTGGGTTCGGTCGGCCTGATCCTGCTGGTTTACACGGTGATTTCCCTGCTTCAGAAAATTGAAAGCGCATTCAATTCGATCTGGCGCGTACCGAATCTGAGATCAATGGGACAGCGCTTCAGCAATTACCTGAGCGTGATCATGGTGGGCCCGCTGCTGATGGTCTCGGCCATCGGTATCAGCGCGACGGTGTTTTCCTCTACAATCATACAGATGCTGATGGAAATCGAACCTTTCGGCACCGCCATCCTTCTGCTGAACCGTTTCATGCCGTTTTTCCTGGTCGTGCTGGCCTTTACCTTTATCTATGTGTTCATGCCCAACACCCGCGTCAAGCTAAAATATGCGATTGTCGGGGGGTTGATCGCGGGCATCCTGTGGCAGGCCGGCAGCATGGGGTTTGCCTACTTTGTGGCGACATCCACCCGCTATGCGGCGATCTATTCCAGTTTCGCGATAGGAATCTTTCTTTTGATCTGGATATACCTGAACTGGCTGATCCTGCTGATGGGCGCCGGCCTGGTATTTTACCTGCAAAACCCCGGGTCCATTGCCAAACACCGGGAGGTGCAGCTTTCACCGGAACTCCAGGAAAAAACGGCCATGGCAATGATGTGGATGGTTTGCAAGCCCTTCAGCGAGGGGAAGCCGGCACCCCGGGAGGAGGACGTCGAACAGCGGTTGAACATACCCGGAGAAACCGTCCGTTCAATCAGCAACAAACTCATCCGGGGCGGATTGCTCAACCTTGCAGGCGCCGACGGCGACTTGCTGGTTCCAGGACGCGCGCTTGAATTGATTACCGTGGGCAGGGTGCTGGATGTGGTGCGGGCCGATGAAGAACAACTGGTATGCCGCCTTCCGAATATCCTCCCGGAAAACCTTAAAAACCCAGAGCGGTTAAGCAGTGACACCTCTTTTGCGGCGTTATTGAAAGGGGACTGATGCGAAAAAGGCCCCTTTTGGATGACGAAAAAGCCTGGTTTTCGTTCGGCCACTATTGTGCTTAAAATTTCTGGCTTATTCTTCTTGACAAAATTAAGAAAAAAACGTTTAATAATAAGATTTGAGAAAACACCTTATCCTTGTTCCGGCAAAAAACACGCCGGGGCTGAATGAACCGAGAGGAGTAGGAATGAACAGGTACGAAACATTTATCATTATTGAAACGGATGCAACGGAAGAAGACCGCAAGGCGATTCTTGAGCGTGTCGAGTCGCTTATTTCCGGAAACAACGGGGAGCTTCTGGTCTTCGATGAATGGGGAACCCGGAAGCTGGCTTACCCCATACGGAAAAAAAACCAGGCCTACTACGTACGCGCGGATTACTGCGGAACGGGTAAAACGATTGATGCCATCGAGAGAATCCTCAGGCAGGACACGCGCATTATGCGTTACATGACGGTTCGTCTTGAAACGAACCCCGACCTTGAAGCACTAAGGGCCGAAATGACCCGGGGCGAGGAAAAACCGGTCGACAGCAAGGCTTCGGATGAAAGCGAAGAAGCACTTGCCGCCGATGTCGAAACCGAAACCGCCGTGGAGGCCGAAACCGAAACCGCCGTGGAGGCCGAAAGCGAAACCGCCGTGGAGGCCGAAAGCGAAACCGATAGCGCCGAGAAGGAGTAACTGGCAATGGCAGTCATGACCAAAAGACGTTTTTTTCATCGGCGCAAGGTGTGCCGCTTCTGTGCCGACAACAAACTCAATATAAATTACAAGGAACCCAATACGCTCAAGTATTTCATCACCGAGCGCGGAAAAATTATACCCCGTCGCATATCGGGAACCTGTGCAAAACACCAGCGCCACCTTGCCCTTGAAATCAAGCGTGCACGGAAGATAGTCCTTCTGCCCTATGTGGGGAATTACGAGCAGTAGGCAGGTTTACAGGAGCGCAGATTCGATTGGCCAGACCGTCAGCCAGACCATCACTTAGCGCGACACCAAGGGACTTGATCGCCGGCACGGCGATCATTACCCTTTTCGGCACGACATCAGCGTATATCCCTGTACTGGGCTTTGCCGGTTTTTTCCTGCTCCCGCTTCCCGTGCTGTTTTACCGGGTCAGGTTCGGCGGGCAGGCGGCGCTTATCGTATCGGCCGTGTCGTTATTGATCATATCCGGCGTGACGGGGGGATTCGGCGCCGACGCGGCATTGATGGCCGGCATGATGGGGCAGGGTTTTCTGCTCGGGCAATATCTCGAAAATGACACGCCTGCAGACAAAACGATCGCCTATTCGACATTGACGATCCTGGCGGCGGCATTCGTAGCCATCGTCGTTATCGGCAACCTTGCCGGGACCGGACCATTCGGCCTCATATCGGGATATATTGAAAAGAACCTGGAGTTGATGGTTGCCGCCTACAAGCAGCTTGACGTCTCCGAGGAAGCCATCAGGGCGATCGACGAATCCATGGGCAGGCTTCACTACGCCCTGATGGCGGTATTTCCGGCCATAATTGCGGCAACGCTTATCATCACGGCGTGGGTTAACCTGCTTTTGGGTCGGTTCATCCTTAAAACAGCGGGGTTCACATCGCCGGCCCTGATGCGGCTGAATTTATGGCAGGCACCGGAGCAGCTGGTTTGGGGGGTTATTGCCTGCGGCATACTGCTGCTTCTCCCGTTCCAGCCGATGCGGGTCATTGCCGCAAATATTTTAATGGTGGCAATTATCGTTTACCTGCTCCAGGGGTTTGCTGTTATATCGTTTTATTTTGACAAAAAAGACGTTCCGTTATTTATCCGGATAATCGTTTACGCCGCGGTTGCAATCCAGCAGTTTCTGCTGCTTTTCGTGGTCGGGGTGGGTTTTTTCGATACATGGTTCAACCTGAGGCGGATCAATACCGGCGACAATGATCAACCCGTACCATAAACAGCATTATAGTGACACCGGAGGATTAAAATGAGAATCATATTGAAAGAAACCATCGATTCGCTTGGAATTATCGGTTCCGAAGTGGATGTTAAAAATGGATACGCCAGGAACTATCTGATCCCGCAAGGCAAGGCGGTTTTTGCCACCGAGCGGAACCGCAAACAGATGGAGCAGGAAAGGGCTAAAATTGAGCTGCAGATGGCAAAAGAACGTGAAGCGGCATCCCAGATGGCGGAACGGATCGATGGTCTTGTCTGCCGCATACCCGCAAAAGTAGCCGATGGCGACCGCCTGTATGGCTCGGTATCCACGAAAGATATTGCGGATAGCCTCAGGCAGCAGGGAATCGAAACGCCAAAGAGAATGATCCTGCTTGCCGAACCCATCAAGCAGACCGGCACATACCAGGTGCCTATCCGGATATACAAAGATGTTGAGCCCCAGATCACCGTGGAAGTTGTATCGGACAAGCTCGAAGAATAGCGGAAACCGCAATGAAAAAGACAGTTTCCAAAGCCGCAGCCGATCCCTCTTTTCAAAAGCTTCCGCCGCAAAGCATCGAAGCGGAAGAGTCCATCATAAGCGCGGCGCTTCTGGACAACAATGTTCTTCTGGATATCCTTGAAACCGTTTCGCCGGATGATTTCTACAAACCCGCGCACCAGAAAATATTTGCAGCCATCCTTGCGCTTTTTTCGGACGGCGAACCGGTGGACCTGGTTACCCTTGCCGAGCGCCTGAAGCAGGACAATCATCTTGAATCCGTCGGCGGGGCTGTTTTTTTAGCCAAAATCGTCGATACGGCCCCGGTGCCTGCCAATGCGAAGCATTACGCCAAAATCATCCATGAAAAAGCATCCTTGCGCCGCATGATCGGCACCGCAAACGAAATCGTCACCCGGTGCTACGAAGAAAGCGGAGATGTTGAAGAAGTGATCGATTATGCCGAGAGCATGCTCTTTGACATCGCGGAACAAAAAATCAAGCACAACATTTTCCCCATTGGAAAAATAATCGATTCCAACATCGATGCCCTTGAAGCGCGTCAGGGCACCAGCGGTCAGATGAGCGGCGTGCCATCCGGCTTTAAAAAACTCGACCAGTTGACCTCGGGGTTTCAAAAATCCGACCTGATTATTTTGGCCGCCCGCCCGGGCATGGGGAAAACCGCTTTCGCCTTGAACATCGCCCGCCACGGGGCGGTGGAAGCGGAAGTGCCGGTGGCCATATTTTCCCTTGAAATGTCAAAGGAACAGTTGTCGCTCAGATTGCTTTGCTCCGAGGCAAGAATCGACTCCTCCCGTGTCAGGGACTCTTTTTTCAATGAAGACGACTGGCTCAGCCTGACAAACGCCGCCGGCGTGCTGTCCGGCGCCCCGATCTTCATTGACGACTCGACCAACTTAAGCTCCCTGGACATCAAGACCAAGGCCCGCCGGCTAAAGCGGGAAAAAAATATCGGGATGATTATTATCGATTACCTTCAGCTCATGCGGCCGGCCAGGGCCCAGGAAAGACGGGACCTTGAAATCTCGGAAATGTCGAGAACGCTGAAAGGGCTGGCAAAAGAGCTGAGCATCCCGGTCATCGCCCTGTCCCAGTTAAACCGGCGGATTGAAGAAAGAACCGAAAAGCGTCCCCAGCTTTCAGACCTGAGGGAATCCGGCGCCCTTGAACAAGACGCGGATCTGGTTATATTTATATACAGAGACGAAGTCTACAATACGGATGAAAACAATCCCAACAAAAACATTGCGGAAATTCATCTGTCAAAACAAAGAAGCGGCGCCACGGGATCATGCCGGCTTGTTTTCAAGGGCGAATACACCCGTTTTGAAAACATGGCCTACGGCGATTTCGGTTCATCCCCGGAAATGTCTTGAAAAAGGATTTTACCCAGACCCTTAAATGAAAAAAATTTATGGTAATACCGGCGGTTTAAAAGCGACCCAGCTTCGCCGGATAGAAAATCTGCACCACCACCGCATTCCACCGGAGGCGGTTATTTCGGAACAACTGGCGGAAGAAATCTGCCAGTTGACCCATGAGATCCGGAGACAGATCGGCCTGCTCATAGAACGTTCCGGAAAGCTTGTAACGGTCATCATCGGCGACCACCAGAAGATTGAAATTCCCGATACCAGCGACTACAAGGCCCCTCCGGGAAGGCTCAAGGGTTTGCGGTGCGTTCATACCCATATCAAGGGGGAAAGACTGACCAAAGACGACCTGACGGACCTTTCCCTCCTCCACCTGGATTTGATGGCGGCAATAACGGTAGCGCCGGATGGCGCTCCCGAACTCCTGCATGCGGCCCACATTCTGCCGCAGCCTGAAATAACCGGCGACCAGCACCGCCTCATGGATCCTGTTTCATTTGCATCGCCGACCTCCAATGCAAGCGGCGCCCTTTTGGATATCGACTGCATTGCCCTTATAAAAGCCGTCGAGGACGAACTGTCCCAGTACCAGAAGATGCGGCGCGTGGATGCCGGCAAGGAAAGGGCCATACTGGTCAGCGTCACCAGCCAGCCGAAACGCCAGGCATTGGCCTCTCTGGAAGAGCTCAAGGAGCTCGCGCGATCAAGC
>PUOB01000412.1 GCA_003551985.1 Desulfobacteraceae bacterium
AAAAAACAATATTCGTTGCCGGCCACCGCGGCATGGTCGGCGCCGCCATTGTAAGGCGGCTTCAAAACACGGGCCACACCCATATCATCACCCGCACCCGCGACGAACTCGATCTTATGGATCAGGCCGCCGTACACGCTTTTTTCCAGCAGACGCCCATTGACGAAGTTTACCTGGCCGCCGCCAAAGTCGGCGGCATCCTGGCCAACAACACCTACCCGGCCCAGTTCATCTATGAAAACCTGGCAATAGAGGCCAACATCATTCATGCCGCTTACCTGGGCGGCGCAAAAAAGCTCTTGTTTCTGGGCTCTTCGTGCATCTATCCCAAACATTCGGCCCAGCCCATGACAGAAGAGGCCCTCCTCACCGGCCCCCTCGAGCCCACCAACGAGCCGTACGCCATTGCCAAGATTGCCGGAATCAAGTTGTGTGAAAGCTACAACCGCCAGTACGGGTGCGACTATCGCTCTGTGATGCCGACCAACTTATATGGCCCGGGCGACAATTTTCACCCGGAAAACAGCCATGTCATCCCGGCACTGATAAGGCGCTTCCACGAGGCCAAGGAAAAAGGCGACGGCACCGTCACGGTATGGGGAACCGGAAAGCCGATGCGGGAGTTCCTTTACGTGGACGACCTCGCCGCCGCCTGTGTGCACGTGATGAATCTTGCCCAAAAGGACTACCAGAAAGAAACCGACCCCATGCTGTCACACATCAATGTGGGCACCGGCACAGATATAAGCATTGCGGAACTGGCGGAAAGGATCGCCCGGGTGGTCGGGTTCAATGGCCGCATTATCTTTGATCCCACCATGCCCGACGGCGCATCCCGAAAACTGCTTGATGTCTCGAAACTTTCCCGCTTGGGATGGAAGGCAGGTATCTCGGTCGAAGAAGGGCTTAAATTGACCTACACATGGCTATTGAAACATGAAAAATCATTGAGACGATTGACTGCTTTGGATCATTTAAAACTCTGAAATATTTTGGTATTTTTGCGGTCAAGCCCGCAATGTCAGGGTCGCCTGACAGCTACCCTGACAGTTGCTATGACGAAAATTTTTACCCGTTCCGGCACGATATACAATCTTTGGGAAGGCCCGCCTTTTTCTGCAAAAAAGCTTTACATGCATCTCGATTCTCATTAGAGTACTTAGCAAAATTAATCACTACCATTTTTACATAAAGACGCATTTCACCCCGTTTCACGGAAAACATCAACCACTCATTTTAAAATTAATATTTTTGGTGACAGATACAATTACACGAGGGGACACCTGCGATGAAAAAACAAGGACGTATTATTCGCCACTATTGCTCGGTTATTCTTTTGTTGATGTGTTGTTTTATGTTTTTCGCCTGCGACAATGGCAGCAGCAGTAAAAGCCAACGGGCCGAATATGCCGGACCTGAACTCGACGACTACCTCCCCGGAAAACCGGCGCCCCTAACGACGACTTTCGATTCAATCTCAGAATCTTCAGGCGGCGAGGCCATTCATATAAGCCTTGATGACGGTACGGATGCTTATATCCCGGAACTTGAAGCGCCCTATGAAGCGATTCTGGAACGGGACAACGTCGAGGCGGATCTGGAAGACTTGATCGCATCGCTTCCCCGCCGGGGCCAGGCATCGCTTGAAATGACCGGATCGCTGCGCCGGCTGGTCGTTACAGGCTCGGGCGATCCCTCCGATCTCAAGCCCGTGATTACTATCCCGGCTGGCGAGGCAGGCACTGTGAACCTGGAAACCATCAACGTGCTCCGGGTAGGCGATCTTTTCGTTGAAGGTGAACTGATTGAAAACCACGTCATGCTCCTGCCCGCATCCGTCGACGACATCGGCGACCTGCGGTTTATCGACCCCCTGATGCCGGACGGTGTTGTGGCCGTTGATCATCCGGCCGGCGCCCCCATTCTCGCGCAATCCCCGCTTTCGGGAAGATCCGTTCAATCCGCGCCGTCCGGCCAGACGGCCTGGGTGGGCAATACACGCTATCTTTTGATGACATTCGAAAACGACCTGAACTGGCAGCAGGACCCGCAGCTGGTCCGCATGGTGCCATACAGCAGCGCCTCCGGCTACCGCCGCCCGGCCACCGACCCGGAAATCAGGGAGATGGCCGAAAACCCCATCTGCAACGTGGTGATCCTGGTTCACGGCCACAACGATTTTGAAAAGGCCGGGTTTGAGGACGATACGGAAGTTGCCCCGTGGCGGGTGAACTACAAGCATCTCGTATGGGACCTCATGTATCAAACGCTTGATGAGGCCGAGGATTACGGTGCGGTATATCCACTTGACTGCACCGCATTTTACGAGTTCATCTATCCCACATACCGGCCCATCTTTTCGCCGGTCCTGGACAAAACCGGCTGGTCGCACGAAACCCTTGGCCAGGCCATGGAGCGCCTGGTCGAACGGGAGATAAGGGACAACCCGCAGCTCAAGGCGATGATCGACAATGATATGCCCTTTAACCTGCTGGTGGCATCGCATTCCATGGGGGGGTTGGTGGCCCGGGCCGGTTTCCGGCACATGCCCGAGACGTTTGTGAAAAACCTTCAGGGCTTTGTTTCCTGGGGGTCGCCCCATCGCGGCGCGGCCCTCTATTCCTTTCGATATGCCCTTTCTGCCGGCCATGATCTTGTATGGCAGGGGGTAAAACTCCCCCTCCAGAACATCGGTACGTCCGAAGGCTACCAGAACTTTTTGGATGTACTGGCACTGGATACGCCGAGCAAGCGTGACATGCGATGGGACGCGGCCAATAAAGGCATGCTGCGGTTTGACGATCCCGCCCTGTTCCAGGAGAACAGCACCTCCATCATGGTGAGCCGGGATATGGAACTGCCGGACGGCGATCATTTTTTCAGCCGCAACATGACATCCTTCAGCGAGTCTGAAGGTGCCTTCATGGGCGGCCTGCTCGACGACAAATACATTCTGTTTCACGGAACTACATCAAAGCGGGCCGAGGTGGAAACGGTCCGTTCAAGCTGGTTTCCCTGGGCATCAACCTTCTGGCGGTTCAAAATGGGTTCAACGCCCATCGAACAGGGCGCTTTTCTAAACGACCTGGTGATGAAAGAGGGTTACAAGGCCAATGACGGGGCGGTTCCCCTTTACAGCCAGCAAGCCCGGAACCTGGATTTCAGGGTGGCTGACATACAGCGGATTGACATAGAGGATACCGACCACGAAGAATTTTACGGCGCCGAGCATCCCCAGCGCAACGCAGAGACCATTGCAAAAGGCAAAAATGTGGCCCGTTGGACGTATCACTACCTGGGAATGAACACCCTGTCCATGGCCGGCCGAAGCCGCCGATGCCCCACAATCGAGTATGAATCACTCGCGGAGGGAGACAACAGCATCGTTACCGGGCGGCTTGTCTTCCGGTTGTACGATGAAGACTTCGGGGGGGACGAAGAAGTCGGCCGGCGCATCGACCGCTTTGAAGCACGGGCCGGGGGCCCGGACGGCAGCGTGGTGCGCGCCCTCTCCTTTACCCACGAAGACGACGGGTCCTTCCACGGCGAGGGGCCGGCAGACAGCATCCGTGAGTCGATTGTCTATGTCGTGGCGGTCCTGAAAGACAAAAGCGAGGTCTGGGAGGAGGTCGAACTCAGAAATCCGCTGAGCGGCGCCTGCGGCGTCGATTTCGACTGGTCCATGTCCAGCCTGATAGGCGAAGGCAGCTCCCTGGAGTATCACCTCCTTTGGGAAACCGGTTTAAGGCATGGCCCCTACACCCGTTACTATTTCGGCAAACAGACGGTAAAGCACGAGGGCTGCTACGCGGACGGGATTCGCGTCGGGTGGCAGGAAAGCTTCTACGAAAACGGCAGACAGCGCTGGAAGCGCTTTTTTGAAGACGGCAAGGTGGTCGGCCCCTATGAGCGGTGGTGGGAAAACGGCACAAAAGAGATAGAAGCCAATTACCGCGAAGGGACCCTGCACGGGTCTTATACGACGTGGGATGATGATGGAAACATAACTGCAAAAGGGACCTATACCGACGGCAGCAAAACCGGCACATGGCTCGAACGCAGATGGGGCAGCCTGGTAGAAATCGAGTACTGATTGTCCTTGCTTAAGCTTCGGGCCATGGAGGGGATTGCATTGTTCAACGCGTTCCCCGCGGGAGCGGGGAACGATAAATGAAGCGGGAGCGGGGAACGATAAATGAAGCGGGAGCGGGGAACGATAAGACGAAGAGGAATAGGTTGCGTTCCCCGCGGGAGCGGGGAACGATGAGAAGCATGGGAGAGGTGTGGAGGGCGAAGATCAGCGGTTCAGAGCGATTTTTTTACCCATATCGACTGCCATGTCCCGGCGGCTCCAGATGAAATCGGCAAGGGATACGGATTCCATCTGGCCGATCGTATTTCTTATTTCCCTGATCTCTTCGATATTTTCGAGAAACACATCCGCTATTTCCGGGTCAAAGTGCGCGCCTTTTTCCGAGCGGATGATATCGACGGCCACGTCGATGGGATAGGGATCCTTATAGGGGCGGCGGGATGTCAGGGCGTCGAAGGTGTCCGCAATGGCAACAATCCTGCCCGAAACGGGGATATTACTGCCGGAAAGCCCCTGGGGATAGCCGCGGCCGTTGTATTTTTCATGATGGGTCAGGGCGATTTCACGGCTCACCTGAAGCACCTCGGACCTGGCGGCTTCCAGGATGGCCGCACCGATGGTGGTATGGTTTTTGACGATATCAAACTCCTCTTTGGTGAGACGGTCCGGCTTCAAAAGGATATGATCGGGAATGCCGATTTTGCCGATATCGTGCATGGGCGAGGCATACTGGATCAGCTCCACCGTCTCGTCGGGAAGTCCCATCTTTTGGGCAATAAGCGTGCAGTAACGGCTGATACGCACGATGTGGTCGCCGGTATCTTCATCCTTGTACTCCGTGGCCGCAACAAGCCGGTTGATGGTGTCCAGGTATGCATACTTCAGCTCCTGGTGGGCGCTTTCCAGTTGGTTGGAGTAATTGACCAACTGCTCGTAGTTCTCCTTGAGCTGCCGATTGATGTTGTCGCGCTCCAGAAGAAGGTAGCGCATGCGCAAAACGCGCTTCAGGCGGATGGAGAGCTCTTTGAAACTGAGCGGCTTCTGAACAAAATCGCTGGCCCCGGCCATTATAACGGACTCGTAGTTATAGTCATCCGTAAAACCCGTCATGACAATGACATCGGCGTCGTAATCCGCCTTGATGCTTTTCAGCAGGTCAATGCCGCTCATGCCCGGCATCCGGATGTCCGTAATAACGACGTCAAAAGCATGGCTTTCCAGCAGCTTCAATGCCTCACCAGCGCTCCCGGCTTCCATGCAGACGTAACCGCCCCGATCAAGAGCGCGGGCAATCATCCTGGAAATGGCCTGTTCGTCATCGACCACCAGGATCGACGGGTGATCCGGTATTCTGATGCTTGACGATTCCATAGCAAAAAAACTCTCTGTCAGGGGGATTGACTTTCAAGGCGGCGCCATAAGCCGCCGGCACAAAAGGTGCCTGTCCGAACTAAACTTTAATTTATTCCTCTTTTTTATAAAAAGCAATATTGATACCGGCGCCCCAATCGTCCTGGCGGCCAAAACCCCCGGCAAAGGCCGGAAAAACACAAGAAAACGATGACGGATGGCTGGCGATATGGTACAGGATCATACATATCAAGAATGGTTGACGACTTTGTAAAAAGTCCAATATCTGCGTTACGCGCAATTTCTCAGAATTTCACGTACGCTAAGTACGCTGTATTCTTCGAAATTGCGCAAGCCTTGATCTTGAACTTTTTACTTTGCCGTCCAAAAG
>PUOB01000239.1 GCA_003551985.1 Desulfobacteraceae bacterium
CATCAAAAAACCACTTGTAAAAGGAGTTCATATGGGTGCCAGAACCCCGATGATCGCAGGCAACTGGAAGATGTATAAAACCTGTCCCGAGGCATCCCAGGCCGCAAGGTCGATGGTTTCCCTCCTCCCGGACGCGGCCGGGGTGGAGATCATGATCGCCCCGCCCTTTACCGCCCTGACCGGTGTATTTGAAATCATTAGCCAATCCAACATATCCCTGGGGGCGCAAAACCTTCACTGGGAAACCGAAGGTGCCTATACAGGCGAAATTTCCGGGCGCATGATATACTCGGCAGGCTGCCGGTATGTCATTATCGGCCACAGCGAGCGGCGGCAGTTTTTCGGGGAAACCGATGAAATCGTGAACAAAAAGATCAGCGCCGCCCTGTCTGCCGGTTTATCGCCGGTCATCTGCGTCGGGGAAGACGAATCCGAGCGGGAATCGGAAAAAACGTTTTCAATACTTGACAAACAGATGGAAGTCGGGTTAAAAGGTTTATCTTCGGAGCAAATGGATTCTGCGGTTATCGCCTATGAGCCTGTATGGGCGATCGGTACCGGCAAGACCGCCACCCCGCAGCAGGCACAGGAAGTTCACGAATACCTTCGGAAATCCCTGGCAGCCCGTTTTGATGAAAAAGTCGCCGAAAAAACACGGATACTGTATGGGGGCAGCGTCAAGCCGGACAACATCGCCGAGCTCATGGCACTGCCGGATATAGACGGCGCGCTGGTCGGAGGGGCCAGCCTCGATCCGGAAACGTTCAGCAAATTAGTCAAATATAAAACATAACATTATGCATGCACTTGTAGTAATAATTCATCTGATTGCCTGCTTTTCGCTCATCCTGATCGTACTGCTCCAGTCCGGCAAAGGGCAGAGCATGGGAGCGATGTTCGGCGGGGGGGGCGGCGGCAGCCAGAGCCTGTTTGGCAGTTCGGGGGCGTCTTCCTTTTTTACAAAAGCCACCACTGCACTGGCAGTGGTCTTCATGCTCACATCGCTGACCCTTGCCTATGTGTCAAAAGCCGGCCATGAATCGATCATGCCCGTGACCCAGCAGGAAGAGCAGCAGGAGCAGCCTGCCCCTTTAACAGATGACGATACATTGCCATAACAATGCCGAAGTGGTGGAATTTGGTAGACACGCTATCTTGAGGGGGTAGTGGGCTACGCCCGTGCCGGTTCAAATCCGGCCTTCGGCACCATCCATACAAGCCGCAATCCTTCGGGATTGCGGCTTTTGTTTTCAGACGGACAATCAGACAAGGGACTTCGCAGGAATGAGATTCTCAATTGATAGTCTCCAAAAAAGTTGATAATCTCGTAAAAAATTGCTTTTGGGCGGCAAGGTAAAACGTTCAGAATCGTCACTCCCCCTTACGAAAGGAGCACCCCCCATGCCGGAGGTTTTACAACACACCATTGACAATCATGTCGGGTGGATCACCCTTAACCGCTCTGAAAAGAAAAATACCCTTACGCCGGACCTTCTCCTCCAACTCCACCGGACGCTCAGGGACTGGGCCGGGCAGGACGCCGTGCGCGCGGTTGTCATCACCGGCTCCGGGGACCGGGCCTTTTCAGCCGGCTACGACATAACGGCCATTCCGACGCAGCTTGACCCTGAAGAGGCGGAGCTTCTCAAAAACACCAATCCCCTGACGCTGGCCCTGGATGCGGTAAAATACTTCCCCTACCCCACCATCGCCATGCTTAACGGATATGCTTACGGCGCCGGTCTTAATCTTGCCGTCTGCTGCGACATCCGCATCGGTGCGGAGAATATCGCCGCAGGCATGCCGCCGGCCAGGCTCGGCCTGGTCTACCATCCCGAAGGGCTTGCCCAGTTTGCCGAAATATTGGGGATGGCCCGCACCCGGGAGCTGTTTTTGACGGCCGCCACCTTCCGCGGCGAAGAACTCCTGAAAATGGGCATTGTCAACCGGCTGGTCCCCGGGGAAGCGCTCATGGATACCACCGCCGCCATAGCACAATCCATTGCCGCCAACGCCCCCCTCTCCTTGAAAGGCATGAAAATAATACTCAATCATATCGGCAGCGCCGCGCTTTCCAGTGAAGCGATGGCCGAAGCCGAGGCCCTCATTACCGAGGCTTTCAACAGCCGGGACCTGAAAGAAGGACAGCTTGCCTTCCTGGAAAAGCGTCCCCCTGTTTTTGAAGGCCGCTAAGGTCAAAATTACCGCCCCCGAAAAAAAAAGCCGTCACTTCTTTTTTCGGCGGTAGCGGCCCATCAACTCCCCCGAGGCCAGGACACTGTTTTTAACGGCCTTCATCACCTGCTTCCGGTTGACCCGGCTATTGGCAAACACGGGATTGGCATCCAGGGCATACAGACGGAAGAAATACCGGTGCTCCCCGAAAGGCGGCGCCGGGCCGCCGTACCCGTATTTTTTGAAGGACGACAACCCCTGCCGGATGCCGCCGGGCAGTTCGGGCTCAGGCGGAAGCCCCGCGTCAAGCCGCTCAATGGAAGGGGGAATATTGTAGACCACCCAGTGCACCCAGTTGATCAGCGGCAGGTAGGGGGACGGCGCATCCGGGTCCTCGGCGACAAGGACCAGCCCGGCGGTGCCTTCCGGGACGGGGCCCCATTCGATGGGCGGCGAAATGTTTTCCCCGTCGGCCGTAAACCGCGCCGGGATGACGCCCTCGTGATCAAACGCCGGGCTTCGCAAGACAATTTCTCCGGCAGTCTGCATAAAGTACCCCTCCTTTCTAAAGCGGCATGTTGCCGTGTTTTTTCTCCGGCCTCAAGGCGTGCTTGTCCGCAAGCATCGCCAACGCCCGGATCAGGTAATGACGGGTCTCCGCGGGCGTGATCACGTCTTCGACGTTGATATTGGACGACACATCATAAATGGGGTTGGCATAGGTCTCCCGGTATTCCTTCAGTTTTTGCTCCAGAAACTCGGGAGTCACCCCCGGCATTTTGGCGTAAAGGAGCATGACGGACTGCTCGGCCCCGAGAATGCCGGTTTCCATGATGGGCCAGTAGAGCACCAGGTCGGTGCCCAGTCCTGGAAGCACGCCCATGCCCAGGTTTCCGCCGCCGTAGGCCTTTCGAAGAACCAGGGCGATGCGCGGCACCGTGCTCTCGCAAAGGGCATAGAGCACTTTTGCGCCGTGGCGGATGATCCCCGCATGCTCTTGGTCGGATCCAGGCATATAGGCCGGGGTGTCCACAAGCATCACCAGCGGGATGTTGAAACAATCGCAAAACCGGATAAAGCGGGCCTGCTTGTCGGAGCTGTTCACGGTCATGGCCCCGGCCATGACCAGGGGCTGATTGGCCACGATCCCGACGGTTTTGCCGTCCAGGCGGCCAAACCCAACGATGACTTCAGGGGCGAACTCTTTTTTGACTTCCAGGAATTCGCCTTCATCCACCAGTATCCGGATGACCTGACGCATATCGTAGGACTTGTTGGCCGAAGTGGGAATCAGGCTTTCGAGTTCGCGGCAATCCCTGTCCGGCGTATCGTTGCTGATATACGCCGGCGGCGGCTCATCCGCGTTGATGGGGAGATACCCGAGCAGGCGCTTGATTTCACTGAAGCATTGGGGTTCATCAGGCAGCCGGAAATCACAGCTTCCGGTCTGGCCGGCATGCACCTTCGCGCCGCCCAGATCTTCCATTGAAATATCCTCGCCGGTGACCATCTTGACCACCATGGGGCCGGTAATGAACATGTGGCTGATGCCGTCCACCATGAAGGTGAAATCGGTCAGGGCCGGCGAATACACGGAAATCCCGCTGCACGTCCCCAATATGGCGGATATCTGGGGAACAATGCCGGAGCTCTGGGTATTGGGAAAAAAAACAGACCCCCCGTGTTTTTCGGAAATATTGGAGAATATGGAGCGGTTGTTGCGACCCAGCCAATCCAGTTCATCATAATTGGGCAGGCGGGCACCCGGCGAATCATGAAGCCCGATCAGGGGTACCCGCATCTGCAGGGCCCGCTCGATGGTGCGATACATCTTGTAGCCGTGTTCAACCCCGATGGACCCGCCCCGCACCGTCCGATCCTGGGAGTAGACGAAAACCTGGCGGCCGTTCACCGTCCCCGATCCGGCCACCAGCCCGTCCGCCGGGAGATTCGAGATATGGCCCGCCAGCATGTTGAGTTCAAGAAAGCTGTCCGGATCGAGCAAGTGATCCATCCGTTCCCGGGCCGTCAGCTTGCCTTCCTGGTGCTGCTTGTCGATTTTGGCAGGACCGCCGCCAAGTTTGGCCTTTTCCCGGGCCGATGCCAGTTCGTCAAGGCGCTTTGCTAAAAAGGGGTCGGGGGTCATTGCAAATTCTCCTAACTCTATAAGGTTTAATACGGTTTGCGTATCCGCGTCCCTTAACGGGGGGGACATCAAAGATGACGACTTTGTCATCTGGCTGCGACTTTTACGAGACCGTCAAAGATTGACAGTCTCGTAAAAAGTCTCGAACCCGGGCTTGTCAAACTTTTCAGAGCCGTAGGGGCGAATAATCATTCGCCCGCCATAAGGGCGAATGATTATTCGCCCCTACAAAGAACCCGTCGTGAATCGGGAGACAAAAGCCGACTTTTTACGAGACCGTCAAAGATTGAGCCGCTTGATTTTCCTGAATAACGTTTTCCTGGAAACACCCAGGGCCTCGGCAGTGCGGCCCTTGTTGTTGCCATGTGCGGCCAGGGTTTTTCGGATCGTCTCCCGCTCCACGTTGTCCATGCTGGACTGGAGATCCTGACCGACCCCAACGGCGGCGTCCCCGTTTTCGACGCTGCCGTTGGGGCCGGAATCGCATGCGGCTTCGCCATTGTTATTTGCGACATGATTGTCTGCGCCATTGTTGGAAACGATAAAATCGATCGTTCTCATGGCCAGGTAGCGTTGAATGATATTCTGCAGCTCCCGCACGTTTCCGGGATAATCATACTGTATGAGCTGTTCCATCACCTTCCCGCCGACTTCTTTCAGGCCCTTTTCATTGGCGTAGATACCTAGAAAGTGGTCCACCAGAAGCGGGATATCCTCTTTTCGCTCCCGCAGGGGGGGAAGGTGGATGGGAATCACGTGAACCCGGTAGAAAAAATCTTCGCGCATTTTCCCCGCCCGGATCTGCTCGCGAAGGCTCTGGTTGGTGGCGGACAGCACCCGGAAGTCGGAATGCTTCACAACGCTGCTGCCGACCGGCGAATAGCCGCTGCCCTCCAGGGCCCGGAGCAGTTTGGCCTGGAGGGCCGGCGTAATATCCCCGACCTCGTCGAGGAACAGGGTGCCGCCGTCTGCCTGGTCCAGGTATCCCGGGCTGTCCGAATAAGCGCCCGTAAAACTCCCTTTTTTATGGCCGAAAAACTCGCTTTCCAGAAGATTTTCCGGAATCGCGGAGCAATTCACCGCAATGAACGGCTTGCCCGAGCGGCGGCTCATATCGTGGACCGCCCTTGCGACCAGCTCCTTGCCGGTCCCGGACTCGCCGTAGATGACGACATTGGCATTGGATGACGAGGCGCTGTAGATGCGTTCATAGACGGCCTGCATGGACTTGCTCTTGCCCACGATGCCGCCCAGGCGGTACCGGTCCTTGATGGAGGAGCGCAGGTTGATATTTTCCCGCCGGAGATTTTCGGTCTCTTCCTGAAGTGAAATCTCCTTGAGCTTGGCCTCGGTGATATCGCGTGCCGTCATCAGGACGGCCGGCTGTCCCTTCCACTGGATATGGACCGCACGCCCTTCGATCCAGATTTCCCTTTTGGCCCGGGTTCGCCAGCGCGCCTGGAAAAACCGTTCACTGGCCACC
>PUOB01000314.1 GCA_003551985.1 Desulfobacteraceae bacterium
ACCCTCAAAGGCACCGGGAGTGAGAATCCTCAAAGGGATGAGGACCTCCTGGCCGGGATAAATCTTGTCAATATCTTCCACGCCGGGATTTAAAATTTTAAACATTTCCAGAAATCGGGGGAAATCCTCGTAGGCGATTTCGCCGCGCTGCCTTAAAATCTTATATACCCAATCGCCTTTCCGCACCCTGTAAGGGTCGCAGAGCACTTCCTCCCCCTGGACGTCCATAACCGCGTACTGCTTTTCGAAAAAAGCCGCTTCCGCATCCGGACAAAAAAACACCAGGAAGACAAAAACGATGGCTGCACCGGAACAAAACCGATTGGCAAGGCAACGACGCATGTTCATTGATCGTTAAACCTTTTTTAAGTCGAGGCGGTTGGCGATCTCTTCCGAAACACGGCTTATAAACCGATCAAGGGATTTCCCGGCGAGCGGCCTGCCCGATTCCGGCACTTCTTCAAGATCAACCGGGTGGACAAGAAGCGGGGCGTTGATCAACTCCGGCTTCGGTGTGATCTCGTATTCCTTCGGAAAGCGGTTTTCAAAATACATTTCCTGAAAATTGGCGAATTTCAAGGCATGGGCCGTTGCATCCAGAACCACGCTTTGGGCATCCGAAATCAGGCCCTGCTTGACGGCTGTCACCATCCCGGCCAGACATTCTCCGCCATGGGTGCACGAAACGTGGCCATGACGGTTGGCCAGCAGGTGCCAGTCCATGATTTCCTGCTCGCTGACTTCCACCACGAAAACCTTCCGCCGGCTTGCCGCCCGGTTATACTGCGCCTCCAGGCTGACAACCCGGGGCATGGAAACGGGGTTGCCGATCATTGCGGCCTGGGCAACGCTGGGCGACACATGGACCGCCTCAAAGCGGCGCTTTTCAGGCGTATCTTCAAGGTAGTACCGGTACACGGGGTTGGCATGCACGGACTGAACCCCGATAATGACCGGCAGATCCTCGATAATGCCGAGTTCATGGAATTTAAGGAAGCCGCTCATAAGGGCGGTAATGTTGCCGGCATTGCCTACCGGCACCATGATGACGCGGTTTTTCATATCATATTCGAAAAACTGCGCCACTTCATAGGAATACGACTCCTGCCCAAGGATCCGCCAGGCGTTTTTGGAGTTCAAAAGCGCCACATTGTATTTTTCGGAGAGCTGCTCCACCACTTTCATGCAGTCGTCGAAAACCCCGGGGATTTCGAACACCATGGCCCCGCTGCCAAGCGGCTGGGAGAGCTGCTGCGGCGTGACCCGCTTATGCGGAAGCAGAACGGCGGATTTAACCCGGGGATGCAGGTAAGCGGCATAAAGTGCGGCCGCGGCAGATGTGTCTCCGGTAGATGCGCACACAGCCAGTACTTCGTCCAGATATCCATGGTTCAAAAGATAGTTGATATAGCTCAGCGCACTGGCCATGCCCCTGTCCTTGAATGAGGCGCTCGGGTTCTGCCCGTCGTTTTTGAAAAAGAACCTTGCGCCGGCAAGTTCCTGGAGGGGTGTGCTGGCTTCAACAATGGGGGTATGCCCCTCCCCCAGCCATACGATCGAATCCAGGGGCATGACCGGCCCGATGAGCTCGTGGTACCGATATATGCCGTTTAACGCCGGCGTATTGAGCATCCTGCGGTAATCGAATATCCTTCGCCACTGCTCCCCCGAGATTTTCTTCAGCCGATCAAATTCGGGATCATAGAGCAGGAGAACGGATTGGCAATCCGGGCAGATATACAGCAATTTTTCAATGCCGAATTCGACGCCGCAGCCCAGGCAGCGGTAAATCAGCCGGCCCCCGGCTTCTGGCACCACGTATGGCTTTATGTCATCTGGGAAATGTTCTGGTCTCAAGATACACTCGTTTTTTCGATTGTCTGCAGTCCACCCATATACGGCCGCAAGGCTTCGGGGACAACCACGCTGCCATCGGCCTGCTGGCTGTTTTCAAGGATTGCCGCAAGGGTCCGGCCGACTGCCAGCCCGGATCCGTTCAACGTATGGACGAGCTGGGTGCCTTTTTTCCCTTTGCGCTTGAAGCGGATACCCGCCCGTCTCGACTGGAAGGCCTCGAAATTGCTGCACGATGAAATCTCCCTGTACCGGTTTTGCGCCGGCATCCAGACTTCGATATCGTATGTTTTGGCCGAGGCGAACCCCATATCCCCCGTACACAGTAACACTGTCCGGTAAGGCAGTTCAAGCCGTTTTAAAACGGATTCCGCGTTTTCAAGAAGGCTTTCCAACTCCTGATAGGAATCTTCAGGAGATGTGAATTTGACCAATTCAACCTTGTTGAACTGGTGCTGGCGGATGAGGCCGCGTGTATCCTTGCCGTAGGAACCGGCCTCCGAGCGGAAGCACGGCGTATAAGCGACGTAGAATATGGGAAGGTCTGCTTCATCCAGGATTTCGTCCTGGTAAATGTTGGTCACCGGCACTTCCGCCGTGGGGATCAAATAGTAGTCCCGGTTCTCCAGTTTAAAAAGATCCTCCGCAAATTTCGGCAGCTGCCCCGTATTGGTCATGGACCGGCTGTTCACGATAAAGGGCGGGAGCGTCTCTTTATAGCCGTTTGATTGGACGTGAAAATCGATCATGAAATTGATCAGCGCCCTTTCGAGACGGGCGCCGGCGCCGAAATAAAGCGGAAAGCGCGCACCGGTGATTTTGGCCGCCCTTTCAAAATCCAGAATGCCCAGGTGTTCGCCGATAGTCCAGTGCGGAAGTGCCTCGAAATCGAATGCTTTCGGGGTCCCCACCTCCCGGATGACGGGGTTGTCGTTGTCGTCTTTTCCAAAAGGCACGCTTTCATGGGGGATATTGGGCAGGTTGATCAGGATGTCCTGTATTTTTTCCTCATACCCGGCAAGCTCGAGCTCAAACGCCTTGATCCTTGCAGCCACCTCCCGCATTTCCAGGATGCGCTGCTCGGCATCCTCGCCCCGTGCCTTCATTTTGGCGATTTCATCGGAGGCCACGTTCCGCTCATGGCGCAAATGCTCTATTTCGTTTAGAATTTTACGCCGCTCGGTGTCAATCTCTTCAAACGCATCAATAGTGGATGCATCCCCCCGTCTGTTCATGGCCTCTCGCACATGCGCGATATTTTGCCGTACATACTTGATTTCGAGCATATTATACCTATATTAAGTTGCTTGTACACGTTGGAATGATCAGGCGGATAAACGAAAGAAAATTACCACGCACCGTATATTTCGTCAATGATTATTGAAAATTGTGTGATTTTAGGTTATAATCTCTCCGCCATGTTCAGAAACGGAGAATACTATGGAAGACGCTACAGTGAAAAAGCAGCATTTGAGAGATGAAGCCCGGGAGAAGCTCGCTTCACTTTCCGACGCCGACAGGCAGCGCAAAACAGACCGGGTTGAAAGCCGGCTGCTCGAATTCGCCAACTTCATGGAAGCGGAAACGGCTCTGTTTTACCTGAATCCCGATTATTTCGTGGACACCCGTCGGATCATCGGTCACTGCCTGAGGCTTCCCAAAAACATTGTGCTGCCTTTTTTTGCCCCGGACAACCGCGTATCCCTCTATAAAATAAACAGCCTCGAGACGGACCTGCTGCAGGACAATTTTTCTCCGGCGCCGGATCGATGCAAGCCGGTTCAATTCCATGAAATCGATATCGCCCTGATTCCCGGCGTCGCTTTTGATGAAAAAGGCGGCCGGCTTGGCACCGGGCGGGGCCACTATGATCGCATTATACCCAAACTGCCGAATACAGTGAGAAAGATTGCCCTTGCCATTACCGAGCAGTTTCTCCCGCAGGTTCCGATGGAATCCCACGACAAGTTCGTTGATATCATCATAACCGACCGACGAATCATCTATAAGATCTGATAAGCATCCCATGAAACCTGTCGTCGCCATTGTCGGCCGGCCCAATGCCGGAAAATCGACCCTTTTCAATCGCCTGACCAAAACGAGAGATGCGCTCGTGGACAGCGCCCCCGGCGTTACCCGCGACCGCCATTACGGCCAGGCATCATTCAACGATGTGGACTTCACAGTCATCGATACCGGGGGGTTTTATTTCTCCGATTCAGACCGGTTCGTTCAAAAAACCCACGACCAGGTCCGGTATGCCATAGCGGACGCCGATGCCATCATTGCATTGTTTGACGGTGCGCAAGGGGTTTCGCCCTACGATCATGACATTATGGAGCTGCTTCGGACCACGTCCAAGCCCGTCATTTTCACCGCCAACAAGATGGACCACATCAAGCGGGAGGAAAGCCTCGGCGATTTCTACGCCTTCGGCATTGACGAGGTACTTCCCATTTCGGCGGAACACGGGCACGGCATATATGAACTGATGGAAAAAGTGGTCGCAGTCCTCCCCGAGACCGGCGCGGAAGAAATCAGCGAACCGATCCGGGTGGCCATCGTGGGGCGGCCCAACGTCGGCAAATCCTCCCTGATCAACCGGATATCGGGGGAAGACCGGATGATCGTCTCGGAAGTGCCCGGCACGACCCGGGATGCCATCGACACGATGGTCGAGGTCAACCACAAGCGCTACCGGATTGTCGATACCGCAGGCATCCGGAAAAAATCCAGGGTCAGTGAAAGGCTGGAAAAATATGCCGTGGTCAAGGCCATGGACGCCATTGAACGCTGCGATATCGCGCTGATCATGATCGATGCCGCAGACGGCATCGTGGAGCAGGACATCAAGATCGCGGGGTATGCTTACGAAAAAGGCCGTGCGTGCATTTTTCTGCTGAACAAATGGGACCTGGTTGAAAAAGACGACAACACCTTTAAGCAATACAAGGAAGAACTCAAGACCCACGCAAGCTACATGCATTACACCCCGTTTTTAACGATTTCGGCCCTGACCGGGAGGCGCGTGCCCAAAATATTCGAGACCATAGAGGCCGTATACGAACAGTTTACCCATCGCATCGCAACCGGGCCCTTAAACCGCATTATCCAGGACGCCACATCCCAGACCGAACCGTCGCTCCATCGCGGCCGGCGCCTGAAGTTCTTCTACGCCACCCAGATCGCGACAAAGCCGCCAACGATTGCGTGTTATGTGAACTACCCGGAAGGCGTCCATTTTTCCTACCAGCGCTACCTGGTAAACCGGCTGCGGGAATCCATGGGCCTTGACAAGGTGCCGATCCGGTTTTTCCTGAGAAAACGCGGCGGGGAGGCCACCCACCCGCGACGGAAAAAGAAGCTCTCTCAAAAGACTGGTAAAAAGCGGGACAAACGGCACGGAAAAAAAGGCGGAAGGTGAGCCTTGGACCTTTTTGAATACCAGGCGGAAATCGATTCAGGCACTGTCAAACCCCTCGCGGACCGGATGCGCCCAGCGGACCTGGAAGACTTTGTCGGCCAGGAAGCCGCCGCCGGAGAAGGATCGCTCATCGCCAATGCCGTTTCAAGCGACGAGCGGATCTTTTCAATGATCCTGTGGGGCCCCCCGGGCAGCGGCAAAACCACGCTGGCCCGCATTCTGGCGTCAAAGACCCGCTGCCACTTCGTGTCGTTTTCCGCCGTGCTCTCCGGGGTCAAAGATATCCGGCAGGTCATTGAAACGGCGAAAAACCAGAAAGCGCTCCACCGCCGGCGCACGATTCTGTTTGTCGATGAAATCCACCGTTTCAGCAAGTCCCAGCAGGACGCCTTTCTGCACCACGTGGAATCCGGGCTGATCACGCTCGTCGGCGCCACCACCGAAAACCCGTCTTTCGAGGTCATCCCCGCGCTTTTGTCCCGGTGCCGCGTTATCACGCTAAAC
>PUOB01000078.1 GCA_003551985.1 Desulfobacteraceae bacterium
ACGGCCGACAACTTCATGCCCCATGAAAACCCTTGGAACACCCGGGAGGGCTGCAACGGATATCGACGGACTGGCTTTGACGAAAAACATGGAAAGGTCCGTGCCGCATATGCCGGCCATGGTGCTGTCCACCCTCACCCAGTTTGGGCCCGGAAGCGGCGGGTCGGGAAGCGTGCCGAAGCGAACCGGTGACAAGGGCGAAGCATAAATCCATGGAAATACGGGAGCCAGCATTTTAGTGAGCAGTATTTTCGATATGTTCACGTCGAAAAAAAGGGATTTCATCTCGGTCGGGCCTTGTCCGGCGGTTGTTTATTTTTCGCGCGGGTACTCGGCAAAGGAAATCCCTCGAAAATGGAAAGGTAAGTATTGAGGCCCTTCAGCCAGGAGCCTTCGATCATCGCAAAATTCCGTGTAATCTGAAGCCACAGACGCCATTCCCGGATCAGGTAGGGGAGTTGCCGGAGGGTAATATTATACTGTTTGAGCGCAACGACGTTGTCCCAGAGCTTTTTAAGATCGTGTTTCTTGTTTTTAATCCCCTTCATAACCATGGGTTCATGCTTTTTATGGGTTGACCAGAA
Source organism: Desulfobacteraceae bacterium (assembly GCA_003551985.1). The sequence goes on from PUOB01000078.1 coordinate 585, forward strand.
CGAGCCCCATTAAACTGCCCCGGGGTATGCTGTCCGGTTCACACGTCCCGCCGATGGGAAACTGATCCCATCCTGCCCTTGCCGCCATTCTATAGACATCCATGCCGCACGACTCCATGGAAAAGGAACTGAGTTCCGGATGTCGGCACCCCTTGTCCGTCATGAGGTTTTGGCATGTGGGCTGTAGGTGGCAGAACGGGTCCCTGCAGTTTCCCGCTGCGAATCAGTGGGTGCGGCCAAAACCCGCCTCCGCCGCTTTTTTCTGGAGCAGTTTTACGATGGTGAAAACCAGAATATAGTGTCCGCCCAGGTTGATGGCATTGCCCTTGTCGTCCATGATGCCGGAATCGATGGCTTTGTGGATATTTTTTGCCGCTATGATCGCACTGTCGACTTTCTTGCGGAAAAAAATCGCCCATTCATAGTGTGAAACTATCTCACGGACCTCTTGAACGGAATAGCCATGAGGAGGGCAGTGGGCGCAGTTTCCGGACATGTAGCATTTCGGTATCATGCATTTAAAGCGCACCCGCGGATCGACGATGACATCTTCGGTGCTGATGATGACGGCATCGTCCGCACCCCGCGTTAACGCAAATCGCCTCAAATGTTCAATACCTGCGGCCGGGTGGTCGGGTTTACCTTTGCTCCGGCAGAGCGTTTTGGATGGGGCCATCATGTCACCATAACCAGGCCCGCGAGCAGGGCTTCCCGGTTGTTTTCGTTCAAATGCCAGCCGGCATGGCCGGCCATTGCCAGTGCATCTATTCCCGCAGCTTCCATGGAGGGGCGGCCCTTGTTGGGATGAATGCACGCTTTTCCCTTAAGCATGGGCCAGCAGCGTTTTTCATCGCTGCATAATACGCTTCTGCAGTTTCCGGAGGCGAGACCCATAGAAAGATGATATCCGTTATAGAAGCATGCGGATTCAATCATCGTGACAAGATTATATAAACGGACATAGCTGTTCCGGTAGCGGATATCGTCGATGGGGCCGCCCCCGCAGGCGGGCATTCCCGGCGGGGGCGAAATCCTGAAGAAAACGCCGTATTGATAGGCGCATATTGCTTCTACGATATCATCCTTCGGGTATAACAAGGGCCAGTGGACGGACGGGTAGCCGTCATCCGCGTTTACCCGTTCACGTATTGATGAACTGAAAACAACCTGATCGGCGTCGATCACAATCGTGTCCATGGCACCGCCCCGTTCCGCTTTTTCACAGAGCTGCTTCAGGTTGTCGGCCAGGATGCCGGGATCGTCCTGAACGGCAATCCGGCTTACCGCCTTGGGTTTTTCAATATTAAATGTCATCGCATTACTGCATTGATTTTAATGAAAAAACTCTTAAATCCATTTGACTCGCAGTTGTTCCCTTTCCACGACATTGTCCACCTGTCCTTTCGGAAACCCCAGGGTGAGGGACGTTACGATTTCGAACGGCGGTGCAATACCCAGCTTCTTACGGTAGCGAGGAAACCCTTGCAATCCGTCTATCAGGCTCACATAGCAGGTGCCGAGCCCGAGCGCGTGGGCGGCAAGCACCATGTTTTGCCCGCATATGCCGGTGTCCAGATCGATTGAACCGATTCCGCGGCGATCGGCAAGCAATATAATGAGCGTAGGCGCATGAAAGAACGTGTGATAATCCGGATCACTGACAATGGCATTGATACCGCCAAGGGCACGCGGGTCTAACTCGTTAGGCCCCCTCAGACGAAGCAGCAGCTGGTAGACCAGTTTCTGCCAGGTCTTCAGACCGGCATTTTTATCGCCGGGCACCTGCTTGGTCACCCACTTATGGGGGAGGGCCGCATACATGACAATTCTGCAGAATTTCTTCACCAGCCGGTCTATTTCGTCGATAACGGCTTTGTCCTGAATGACAATAAATTTCCAGGGCTGGTTGTTTCCCGCAGAAGGCGCGAACCTGCCGGCTTCCAGCACGCGTTCGACCAACTCCCGGGGCACCTGCTTTTTTTTATACAGCCTTACGCTTCGGCGCTTGTAAATGACCTGTTCGGTTTCCGTCAGCCGGTTTTCCGAAGGTATGTCTTTTGGCACATCTTGCCTGTCGTCGAGAAGGGCGGGGCGGGTTTTGCCGCCTGAATACAGGTGGTTATTTTTCCAGTAACCCCGCTGCACCCGGTAGTCGCCTTCGATTCTTATGGCTTTCTCGGGGCAGACGGCCTCACAATTCTGGCAGGTAATACAGCGGAAATGGTCGTATCGCTCATTGTGCATGCACGTTTTATTGAAGATCATCAGCAGTTGGATCGGGCATGATTTTACACAGCGTCCGCAGCCGTCGCATTTATCTTCATCTATCTTGATAACAGGGTAGACAGCCGGAGGTAGATGCGTTAATCGGTGGTTCTCGAGAAACATAGGCATACCTTTTAATCAACAAAACGATAAACGGATGAAAAAGACGCCAAATGCAACACGTAAAAATGATTTTGCGGGGTCGACCTATAAAATAGGATGCAATTGACCATACAGTCAAGTAAAATAGTAAGGCTGTTGCATCAAAATTAAAATTTCGATATAATTGCTTTTAAACCGAATATCGGTGTATGTACAGTTGATAGACAAAACGCGGTTGACAGGTTGCGTTTATTCAGGGGAAGAGGGTATGGACGACAAGACAAAATGGTACCGGATCAGTCAGCTTGAACGCATCTCCGGCGTCCCGCGCCGGACTATCCATTTCTATGTGGCCCAGGGATTGCTGCACAGGCCGAAAAAAACCGGCAAAACAATGGCCTACTACGACAGCCGTCATGTTCGCAGGCTCGAATTCATTAAAGCGTCAAAGCGCCGGGGATTGCCTCTCGTCGCCATCAGGGAAAAGATTTCCGAGTTTGAGTCGTCTGACCCGGTTGCATTTGACGGCGATCGGCCGTTGACGTCTCTCCATGCCGGGCGCTCCTTCCCCCGGAAAAAAGGAAAAATGAAGGCTGCGGGGAAAAAGACCCGGGAGCGCATACTTGATGCCGGTTCATACCTTTTCAGGGAAAAAGGGTACAAGGAATCCAAGATAAGCGACATCACAAAAGGATTGAACGTCGGCAAAGGAACATTTTATTTTTATTTTCCGGATAAAAAAGCCCTTCTTTTCGAATGCGTGCCGCGAATTTTCTTTGATCTTTTTTCACAAGGGTGGGACCGTATCCGTGCTGTTGAAGATCCCCTGAAGCGGCTTGAATTAAGGGCGGAGACCGTTATCCCGGTTTTGAAGGAATTCTGTGCGATTGTTCAGCTCAGCAAAGAGGCCATGGAAGACGATGACCCGAAGCTTCAGCAACTTGGCAGGAAGACATATCTTTCCATCTGCCGCCCGATTGAATCCGACATCAAACGGGGCGTTGAACTCGGTCTCTTTTCGCCGATCAATCCCAAAATCGCGGCCGTCTTCATGATCGGCATCATGGAACATTTTTATTACATTCAGACAATCGACCCGGACTATCATCCCTCTGCGGTATGGGCGGATATTCAGCGGTTGCTTGTGGACGGCATCAGGGGTTCGTTGAATACAGGGTCATGCTCCCCATAACTATCTATTAACTATTCATCAAACACACTTCATGTCTGAATCGATCTGCCATAAAAAATTAAATTTACTAAGTGACAACATGATATTCTAGATTTGACTGTATGGTCAAATTAGCATATCTTTTCAGATGCACCAGAAATAAATGCTGCGGCGCAGCCTTTTTTTTATAAGGAGCTTTAAATGAGAGATGTAGCAGTTGTCGGCGTCGGGATGAGCAGGTTCGGTAAATTTCTGGAGAAAGGGATCAAAGACCTGGTTCGTGAAGCGGTTGAACCGGCGCTGAATGATGCGGGCTTGAATAAGGCTGATGTCGAGGCCGCTTTTGTCGGCACGGCTGTGCCCGGTATCATGACCGGCCAGGAACAGATCAAGGCCCAGGTTACATTGAGCGCCATGGGTATTGATAAGATTCCCATGTATAACATTGAAAATGCGTGTGCAAGCTCTTCGTCGGCGTTTAATCTGGCATGGGCTTCCGTCGGCGCCGGACTGTATGACTGCGCCCTCGTGGTTGGTTTTGAAAAACTCTACGACAGGGATAAAAAGAAATCCTATATGGCATTGGGAACGGCTGTCGACATCGAGACGGGGCTTCAACATCTGGAGGCGTTTCAGAGAAAACATGCGGCCGGGGAAAAAATTATCGCAGAGGGTAGCGGTCAGAGCCGCAGCATCTTTATGGACATGTATGCGTATTATACCCGGACATATATGAAGCGATACGGTCTCACCCAGGAACATTTTGCAAAAATTTCTGTGAAGAATCATAAAAACGGTGCAATGAATCCCCATGCCCAATTTCAAAAAGAAGTGACCCTGGACCAGGTGCTCGCGTCCGGGGACGTGGCGTTCCCATTGACGCGCATGATGTGCTCACCCGTGTGTGACGGCTCTGCGGCGGCAATTATCTGTGCCGGGGATCATGTGGCGCGGTTTAAAACGATGCCTGTCTGGATAGCGGGATCGGTTGTCGGCAGCGGGAAGATCAGCGACGACTTGAGCGACACCCTGACGAGCCGGCTGGCCCCTCGGTTATTTGAGGCCGCCGGTATCGGTCCCGGCGATATCGATATCATCGAAGTCCATGACGCTACATCGCCATCTGAAATTATCACGCTGATCGAACTAGGGCTCTGCCCGGGAGAAGACGCACCAAAATGGATTGATGAAGGATATCTGGATCTGGACGGAAGGCTGCCCACAAACACATCCGGCGGACTGGCATCTAAGGGTCACCCGATAGGCGCGACCGGGTTGGGCCAGATTCATGAAATCGTTCTCCAATTGAGGGGCGAAACGGGTTCGCGGCAAGTCCCCGGCCCCCGGATAGGCATGACACACAACGGCGGCGGCATACTGGGCGTTGATGCCGCCGCCATGGCTATGCATATTTTGAGAAAGTAAGCGACCGCTATGGTCAATTTTGTGTAGTACAAATCCAAATTCGGCTGGTAGCTGTCTAGAACCCATCTCAAAATTGTCTTTTGGCCCAATATCTTTGTTGGCGTCTTATTTCAAATCCTCAAAATACTCGAGTATGTCTGCGGTTTGAAATAAGGCGCCGCCGCGATCTTGAACCA
>PUOB01000411.1 GCA_003551985.1 Desulfobacteraceae bacterium
AATCCATGCAGGATTTGTTCAAGATTGCCGTAAAGGTGGCGCAATATGATACGACCGTGCTGATTACGGGCGATAGCGGCACGGGAAAGGAATTGGTTGCAAAGGGGATCCACGAAGGAAGTGTCAGAAGTAAAAAGCAAATAATTCCGGTTAATTGTGCAGGAATACCTCATGAATTACTTGAAAGCGAACTCTTTGGGCATAGAAAGGGCGCATTCACCGGTGCAGACCGCAATTACGGCGGATTGTTCGAGGCAGCGGATGGCGGGACGATTTTTCTGGATGAAATCGGAAACCTCCCCCTTAACTTGCAAGTCAAGTTGCTGCGGGTTTTACAGGAAAGTGAAATCCGTCCGGTTGGCGGTTCCCGTTCACGACTTGTGGACGCCCGCGTGATTGCCGCCACGTCGATGAACCTTGAAGAAGAGATTAAAAACGGAAATTTTCGTGAAGATCTGTATTACCGCTTGAATGTTATGCCGATTCACCTCCCTCCGCTTGTTGAGCGAAGCGAGGACATTCCCCTGTTATGCGTGTTTTTTATGGACCGATACAGCCATAAATTTAAAAAGGGGGTCACTTCGGTCTCCCCTGCAGCCATGTCCTTGCTCCTTGATTATGACTGGCCGGGTAATGTGAGAGAACTGGAGAACATGATCGAGCGTGCTGTTATTCTATCGGAAGATGAAGAATTACGGCCAGAACATTTTCCCGCTATTCTTGAACGCGCACGCGTTGAATCCGCCGTGGATAATGCCTCCGGAATCGACGATGTTTTTTCCGGGTTTTCCCTGAAAACAGGGAAGGTGAAGATGGAAAAGATACTGATCCAGAAAGCGCTTGAAAAAACAGGGGGGAACAAAACACAGGCTTCCAGGCTGCTTGAAATAAGCCACCCCTCGCTGTTGAGCAAGATAAAGCTTTACGGGATTGGCAAACCGTGATGGCGTCGTAAAAAGTCCCCTCTACTGCGTTGCAGCCATTTTTCATCCGCCGGGAATACGGCATGTATGCCTTCGCGTATGAAAAATTACTGCGCCTTGTATATGGAACGTTTAGCTTAGCCATCCGTTCCTTATCTTGTGACTTTTTACGAGACTATCATCGCTTGGTTATGCCCCTTTTTTTATGTTAAAGATGGCAGGAGGCTATTCCTGCTTATCGTTGATACGGTCCCTTAATTTGCCTGAACATTTAAAGGTCACCACTTTTCGGGCTTGGAGAAGCAGGTCGTCACCGGTCGCCGGATTTCTGCCTCGCCGGGTAGACTTTTCCTTTACACAAAATTTTCCGAATCCGGAAACAAGGACATCATCTCCGTTTTCAAGACTTCTTTTAATGATTTCAAGAAGAGATTCGACGATTTCAACCGATTTCTTCTTGGTAAAACCGAGTTCGTTCACCTGTTCCACGATTTTATTTTTTGTCAATGCCATTATGCCTCCTGCTCGGCGCTTCGAATTTCATGTGGCCTTTAAAAGGGGTTCAGTCCCGGGTGTCTTCAATTGTCTCGTCCGGTTCGCTTTCGGTCCGCCCGCACCGACTCATTGGGAAATGCACCTTTACCGTTTCCATGATGCGATTGATGCGGGATGAGATCTCGTCGATCTCGTTTTTTAATTGAATATCATCCGGATAATGCGTCTCTTCCGGCTTGCTGGAATGTGACATGGGCTTTGCTTTTAAACCGGTATTGATAATACATGCTTGATAGTCTCGTAAAAAGTCGGTTTCCGACGATTTTGTAAAAAGGCCAAGATCAAGGCTTGCGCGATTTCCGAAGAATTGAGCGTACTTAGCGTACGTGATATTCTTCGGAAATTGCGCGTAACGCAGATATTGGACTTTTTACGAAGTCGTCATGCTTGTTATAGATAAACAAGTGCACCTGTGTCCTGATTTTCATACCATCTACTGCGTTGCAGCCATTTTTCATCCGCCAGGCATACGACATGTATGCCTTCGCGTATGGAAAAATTACTGCGCCTTGCATATGGAACGTTGAACTTAGCCATCTGTCACTTATCTTGTGACTTTTTACGAAACCATCAATATTTATACCAAATAAACCGAAAGGAATAAAATGTCAAGATGTTATAATGATTTTTAATTTTCCGGCAACAATTGAATAAAGAGCGACTAATGCCTGTTCATATTGATTTATCAATCATAAGTCAAGATTTAACAGTCCCTTTGCGCCTTCCGCCCTTTTCCCATAGGTTTGTTTTTTTCAAGCATACCGTTTCTATCAGCAATCAGAAAAATTATGATTGAACTGTGTTCACAAAAAAGATATGCTTTTTTATGTATCCTTGAAGAAAAAGACGGTTTTCGTTCAGCCACTAACTAAAAATGAAAAGGGGGAGGCATGAGCCAAGCGCAGTTTTGGAAAAAATCCTGGGATGAAAAACTTGAAGACCTCGATCCGGCGTCATGGGAAATATCCTATGTGGATGCCATACGCCCGGCCTTTAAAAACTTTCCGGATACGCCGGCCATTATTTTCATGGATGTCAAAATTACGTTTTCCGAACTCGACCGCTACTCCAACCGGTTCGCCAATATGCTGATAAAAAACGGCCTCGGCAAAGGCGATGTGGTCGGCATCAACCTTCCCAACATTCCCGAATACATTATCTCCTGGCTCGGTACCCTCAAAGCCGGCTGCGTCGTCTCGGGCGTGTCCCCCTTGTTGTCAACCGATGAGATGCGATACCAGCTTGAAGACTCGGGCGCTCGCGCCCTTGTCACCCTGGATGCCATATTTGCCGGCCGTCTTATCCATATCGCAAACCAACTGCCCGATCTTAAAGTTGTCTCCACCTGCAGCGTTGGGGGTTTCCTGCCGGTAATCAAAAGAACGCTTGGTAAACTGCTTGGCAAAATTCCCAAGGGCAAGGTTACGCCCCTTGACGGAAAAACCGTCCAGCCCATCGAAGAGGTCATCAAGACGCGCACGTTTTCCGATTCCCTGCCTGAAGTCATTCTCACCCCGGACGATATCGCCTATATCCAGTATACGGGCGGCACCACCGGCCCGCCAAAAGGGGCTTTACTCTCCCATCGCAACGTGGTGGCAGACCTGTTGATCGTGCAGACCTGGTTGGGTTGGGAACAAGGGAAAGGTGCCGCGCTATCCGGCTTTCCCTTCTTCCACATCGCGGGACTTTTTTTCAACAAGAACTGTGTTTATCTGGGCTGGACCCAGATCCTGGTCCCGGATCCCCGAAACACGGACCACATATGCGACCAACTTGAAAAATACAAGCCCAATGCCCTGGTCAACGTGCCGTCCTTGTTCCAGTTGCTGATTGCAAATCCGAAATTCGCCCAATTGGATCATTCAAAATTAGAGGTCTGCGTTTCAGCCGCGTCACCTTTTCCGGAAGAATCCCAGAGGGCCCTTGAGGCAATCGTCGGCCGGGGAAAATTGACGGAAGCCTATGGTATGACCGAGACCGCCCCCCTGTCCGTCATGAATCCATACCACGGCAAGAAAAAACTCGGTACCATCGGGCTGCCCCTTTTAAATACGGACGTCAAGCTTGTTGAACCCGGCACCAACCGGGAAGTGGCTGTGGGGGAGCCCGGCGAGATCTGTGTAAAGGGCCCGCAGGTAATGGTGGGATATTATAACCGGCCCGAGGAAACAACGAAAGCCATTGACGAAGACGGCTATATGCACACCGGGGACGTCGCCATATTTGATGAAGAGGGGTATTTGCGTATTGTGGACCGCACCAAGGATATGGTTATCGTCGGCGGTTTCAAGGTCTTTTCAAAGAATGTCGAGGAGGTCTTGAACGGGCATCGTGCCATTGACATGGTCGCCATTATTGGTGTTGACAACCCGGAGCGCCCCGGATCCGAGTTGGTTCGCGCATACATTACCCTCACGCCGCATTTTGCTCAGCAAGAGGACAAGGATTCCCTGAAGAAAGAGATAATGGATTTTGCCAAGGAGAAGCTATCGCCCTACGAGGTCCCCAGGGAGATCGTGTTCCGTGATGAACTTCCGCTTACGGCGGTGGGCAAAATTGACAAGAAACAGTTGCGAAAAGAGTAGCCGCCGGCTCTTTTACCGTTCAAAAACCTGATTAATTTCTTCTTGGCGAAGGGTTTCACAGCTTTCTTCAATCTGTTTTACAACGGCCGCAGCTTCGCTGCTGGTGTGGACGGTTTCAACCAGGTATTGATTCAACGCCTTTTCCGCTTTCATCAAGCGGTTGAGATATTCACGGTATTGGCCGGAAGTGCCGTATACGGTTTTGAGCAGTTCCGGCAGACTGTCCCCGTCCGCATTTAAAAGCGCCTTGTAATGCAATTCCATTATCCGGATGACCGTTGTTTGTTTTTGGGCAAGGGTATTTTCGTGCACAGTGGTCAATTCAGCATCCGGGAAGTAATCCCCGGGCCCGTATGAAATCTCCTGGCCTGAGGAAACATCCTTGTATGCCTTGTCCAGGGCTTTTTTTTTTGCCGCCAGGATGCCTTTTGCAAAGGACTTCACACCCTCTTTGTACTGGTTGATTTTATGGGCATGATGGATGAACAAAATCGGTATGAGAATCATCCATACCGAAACCTCCGGTTTCTTGACGACCCTGGCGGCCAAGGCATAAGCGAACTGTTCTTCGTGCGCGTAAATGATTTCATATTTTTGATCAAGGTCTATTGGCATGGAAATGCTCCTTTTGCAGTTTTGATGGCGTCGTTAAAAGTCCCATCTACTCTGCGTTGCAGCAATTTTTCATCCGCCAGGCATACGACTTGTATGCCTTCGCGTATGAAAAATCACTGCGCCTTGTATATGGAACTTTTAACTTAGCCATCTGTTCTTTATCTTGTGACTTTTTATGTTGCATTTCATTGATGCGCTTCCTTCGTCAGCGCATCCTATGACCCTGCTTCTGCCACGCCATCACAAGATGCTCGTTGTCGTAATCGTAATCGGTTTTTTCAAACGCTTTTATTATGAAAACCCGTAAAAAGTGCTTATTGCGGGTGCCAAGTCAAAAAAACAGCGCCGCGCAGGGTGACTTTATACAAGTTCCCTGCGTGACAATTACATTGTATCGGTTTGACGGCGCAAGGATTTTGTGCGATAAGCAAACCCATTCCGGCAATACACGGCCGTATACCGGTGTTATTTTTGGGGGAGAGACATCGGGTATAAAGGGAAGCGCGGGAAAAAGAAAATAAAAGTTTCATTGACAAATGCCGTTTTGCCTCGTATTGTATAGAATAATAAGTTTCCAGGACAATTAACGAACATTTACCGAACATCGTAAGCCCCGGAATGATTCCGGGGCTTTTTTTGTGCCCATCTATAAAAGAGGTTTTATGAGTTTTCAAACATTCAAGTTTCATCCCGCTGTTTCAGCGGGCGTAACCGCCGCCGGATTCTCGGCACCGACACCCATTCAGACCCAGGCAATCCCTCCGGTCATGGCCGGGAAAGACGTCATGGGATTGGCCCAGACCGGTACCGGCAAAACAGCCGCTTTCGTGCTGCCGATTTTGAACCGGCTTATTGGCGGAAAGCGGGGCGCCAACCGTTCCCTGATCGTGGCCCCCACCAGGGAGTTGGCCGAACAGATCCACGAGGCCATAAGGGTTCTCGGAAAGAAAACCGGATTGAAAAGCATCGCCATTTACGGCGGGGTGGCCATCGGGCCGCAGATAAAATCTGCCGGCAGGGCCGACATCAT
>PUOB01000119.1 GCA_003551985.1 Desulfobacteraceae bacterium
AATTGTTAAAAAGCTACCTGGATGAGCGATACGGCCCGGCCCTGTTAAACGGTATCTACCGTGTACCGCTGGATCCCGGCCTTTATTCGCAGTGCCAGAAATCGCACACGGCCTGCCAGCCTTTTTATTTCGCCCTTGAATTGAAGCCTGATGCACTTTGTTGTGAACTTCTGGTTCGAACCGACAACCGGATTCGGTGCGAATGCATCGCTGTTGCTGGCCCGAATCAGAGAAACTGGCTTATTGATTTCGTGGACGCTATTTTTGAGCGGCTTTCGATTATTACCTGAGGCGCTTTTGATAGCAAAAGGCCTTCCATGACCATTTCACCCGGTTCTGTTGTCACGGTAGGTCGGGATTCATATCCCGACCTTGATCTGTCCAAACGATTCGGAGGTTTTCCGTGTTAAAAATTATACCCCTTGGCGGCCTCGGGGAAATCGGTTTGAATATGATGGTGCTTGACGATGCCGACACCCTGATCGTTATCGACGCTGGACTAATGTTCCCGGAAGACTACATGCTGGGGGTTGATTACGTCATACCGGATATGGGGTATGTGCTGCAGAACAAGTCCCGGTTCAAGGCGCTCATCCTGACCCACGCCCATGAAGACCATATCGGGGCGCTGCCGTATCTTCTCAAGGAAATCAATGTGCCTGTATACGGCACGCCGTTCACGCTGGGCATTGTTGAAAGCAAGCTGGAAGAGCACGGCCTGACAGCAGCGGCAGAAGATTTTTACACCATTAACCCGGGCGACCGTCTTGAAATCGGCTCCTTTGCTTTCGAGTTCATGCGGGTCAATCACAGTGTTGTGGACGGTGTCGGCCTTGCGATTCACACGCCCGAAGGGCTGATTATTCATACAGGCGATTTCAAGATATCCGATTCCACCATTGAGGGTATGCAAACGGATATTGACGCGTTTACGCGCTACGGCGACAAGGGCGTTCTTGCGCTCATGTCGGATTCGACCAACGTGGAAAGGAAGGGGCGCACCCCTTCGGACAAGCATGTCAGTGATACCCTGAGGGACCTTATCGAAAGCAGTCCAGGCCGCGTCATTATAGCGCTTTTCGCATCCAACGTGTCAAGGATTCAACAGATCGCAAATATTATCCAGTCGTCCAAAAGAAAAATCATTTTCAACGGCCGGTCCATCGAGTTGTCCGCCCGGATTGCAAAAAGCTTGAATCTGCTTAAGATTCCTCCGGAAATGGAGGTCGACATCGATGAAATTGATTTATATCCGGACGATCAGATCATCATTTTGACCACCGGGAGCCAGGGGGAGCCCATGTCCGCCCTTGCAAGAATGTCCAGCGGAATGCACAAGCAGATAAAAGCCCGGGAAAATGATACGGTGATTTTGTCCTCCAAGTTCATTCCAGGCAATGAAAAGGCGATCGCCAAGATCATCAACAATCTCTTCCGGAAAGGCGCCAACGTCATCTACGAAAATATTTCCGAGATCCACGTCTCCGGGCACGCCTTCAAAGATGAACTGGTGATGATGATGGAAATGACCCGGCCCGCTTTTTTTATTCCGATTCATGGAGAGTTCAGGCATTTGTACCATCATGCGCGGCTTGCCGAGGCAAGCGGAATCGACCGGGACCGGGTGCTGCTTCTGGAAACCGGCGACATCCTTGAATTTTCCGGGGGAGAGGCAAGTGTCTCGAACCGGGTGGGAACAAGCCGGGTAATGGTTGACGGCAAAGGGATCGGGGATGTCGGTCGCTCTGTGCTCAAGGAAAGACGTGTGCTTTCTGAAGAAGGGCTGGTCGTTATCAACCTTGTCCTTGACGAGGAAACCGGATTTATTGTTTTCGGGCCGGAAATTGTCTCCAGGGGATTTGTTTTCGAAACGGAAACCGGTCATTTACTCGAAGAAGCCAAGTGCATTATTCTTGAGATCGTGGAAGATATCATTGATAAGCCGCAACGGGCCGAAGTCCTGAAAAGGCGCCTGCCCGGTGCACTTCGCGAGTATTTTAACTTCACCATTAAAAGGAAACCGGTGATTTTACCGTTTATCCTGGAAGTATAGACGCAGCTGGCAGAACATAGGATGCATTGGCAGAACATAGGATGCGCTGACGCAAGGAAGCGCATCACTGGCATCTGCCCGGTCGCAGAACATAGGATGTGCTGACGCAAGGAAGCGCATCTGTGATGTGTTGATGGAGCGCATCACTGGCATCTGCCTGGTCGCAGGTTCACCCGTAAGTTGTCAACTTTCATTAGAAAGAAACAGATAAGCCGTCTCATGCGCAAAGAAATTACAGGCATTTTCCTTTTTTTCCTGATCTTGTTCACATCCGTGAGCCTGCTGTCATACAGCCCGACCGATCCGTCGCTGCACCATGTGGTGTCCGGTGAGACTCAAAATTTTTTCGGTCTTGCGGGCGCCCACCTTGCCGGATTTTTAATCGGACTGTTCGGGGTGGGCGCGCTTTGGGCCCCGGTCATTATGCTGATCGCGTTTGTCCGTTATTATACGGGGAGAAGCGGGCATCCGGCATGGTTGGTGGCCGTGGGCGGGGCTTTGCTGTTTGTGACCACCGGCGCTTTGATGGCCCTTTTTTCGGAACAATACACGATTTTTGAAACGCCATATCCTGCATCCGGGATGATCGGGTTTCCGGTAAGGGACGTTTTGACGAACATTGCCGATTTTTATGGCGCTTTTGCTGTTTTAACGCTTTTTTTTATCATCGGATTCATCCTGACAACCGGCATATCCGTCGTCAAGGCGTCAAAAAACGCCGCAGTCCTGCTTTTCCGGGCATCGGGCGCCGTCAAGAGGGTTTTTGACACAATTGCCATGTTTTTTAGAACCGTTGTGGCCAAAATACCCCGTCCAAAGAAAAAAGCGGACCGGCTGCCAATGAAAAAAGCGGACAGGCCGCCAAAAAAGAAAAAAAGCGAACCTGCGCCTCGGCCTTCCGGGAAGCAGCCCCGTTCAGAGCAAGGTGACATTCTCATCAAGACATCCCATCCGCCTTTATCCGTGCAGTCGGCGCCGCCGCCAAAGCAGCAGGAATTTGAATCCATGCGGTTTTCCGAAGGATTCCGGCTTCCCCCGCTCGAGTTTCTCGATGAACCGGTCCGGGTGAACGGCGATGTGGATCATGACCACCTTCGGATGCAGTCCAGGCTCCTTGAGGAAAAGCTTGCCGATTTCGGTGTTCAGGGCAAAGTCACGGAAGTGCTTCCAGGACCGGTGATCACCCGCTACGAATTCGCGCCGGCCCCCGGTGTCAAGATCAACAAGATCGTCAATCTCTCGGATGATCTTGCACTGGCGCTGAAAGCGTTGAGCGTCCGGATCATCGCCCCCATACCCGGCAAAGCGGTCATCGGCATCGAACTGCCCAATGACCAGCGGGAGACGGTCGGTTTCAAGGACATTGTCACTTCCGGGGTCTATAAAAAATCGACATCCAGGCTGACCATCGCCCTGGGCAAGGATATCGTGGGACACCCGGTTGTGACGGACCTGGAGAGAATGCCGCATCTTCTCATTGCCGGTGCAACAGGCACCGGCAAAAGCGTGGCCTTGAATACGATGATTGCCAGCATCCTCTACAAGGCCACCCCCGAGGAGGTCAAGCTTATCATGATCGACCCCAAGCGAATCGAGCTTTCGATATACGACGGGATTCCGCACTTGATCGCGCCGGTTGTCACGGACATGAAAAAGGCGACGAACGCTCTCTTCTGGGCAGTCCGGGAAATGGAGCGGCGATACAAACTTTTGTCCGAAAAAAAGGTACGAAATATCCGGCAGTACAACGCCAGGATTGAAAAAGAGGGAAAGCCGGAGGAGGGCGACCCCCCGGAAAAACTCCCGTATATTGTCGTGGTCATTGATGAGCTTGCGGACCTGATGATGGTTTCGTCCAGGGACGTCGAGGTCGGCCTTACCCGGCTCGCCCAGATGGCAAGGGCGGCGGGCATCCATCTGATCATCGCCACGCAGCGGCCATCGGTGGATGTGCTGACCGGGCTTATAAAGGCGAATTTCCCGACGCGCCTGTCGTTTCAGGTCTCCTCGAAAACCGATTCCAGGACGATTATCGACGCCAACGGGGCGGAAGCGCTGCTTGGCAACGGCGACATGCTGTTTTTACCGCCCGGCACGGCCAAGCTGCAGCGTATTCACGGGGCTTATGTTTCCGAGGAAGAAGTAGCCCGGGTCATCGATTTTTTAAAATCCCAGAAAACGCCGGAGTATGACCACAATATCATCGAGGCCCAGGAGGCGCCAACGGACGAAAACGGTGATAAGGACCATGACGAACGATATGACGATGCCGTCGCCCTGGTGACAAAAACCGGTCAGGCATCCATCTCCATGGTGCAGCGTCATCTGAGGATCGGCTATAACCGTGCCGCAAGGATCATCGAAACCATGGAGTCGGAGGGAATCGTCGGGCCTTCGGACGGCGTGAAGCCCCGGGAGATCCTTGCAAGGCGCGACTACGATGATATGCCCTGAGACATCCAACGCACATGCCATGAAAGAGTCTGAATGAATATCGATAATGCCGTAATCGACGCCGTTAAAGGGTTTCTGGACAAGGAAGAGGGAATGCGGCTGTATGAGCTCGCGGCGGCCGCCGCCACGCGGGCGCCGTGCCTGGAGATAGGCAGTTATTGCGGAAAATCCACGCTTTACCTGGGCGACGGCTGCAGGACACGCCAAAGTGTTTTGTTTTCCATCGACCACCACCGGGGATCGGAAGAGCAGCAGCCCGGGGAAGGCTATTTCGATCCTGAAACATACGACATTTCAGCCGGATGCATGGACACGCTCCCCCTTTTTCGCAAAACCCTGGCCATAGGCGCCCTTGAGGATACGGTCGTTCCCATTGTGGCCCCTTCATCGGTGGCGGCCCGAATGTGGGCGACACCCCTGGGTCTTGTATTTATAGACGGCGGGCATTCCTATGAAGCCGCATTCGCGGATTATTGCAACTGGGCCCGGCACATCATCCCCGGCGGGTATCTTCTCATCCATGACATCTTCAAAACCCCTGAAGAAGGCGGGCAGGCCCCGTATTACATCTACCGGCTGGCCATCACGTCGGGGTTTTTCGACGTCATGCCCATGACCAAAACCCTGGGCGTTCTCAGGCGCCGCGAATGCGGCATGATGCCCCCCACCCTGCCGGAGGTATAGTATCTCCCCTGTTTCCGGACAGATCTATCCGGCATATCAATCCGGCATGCGGATTGCTGAATCAGCCGCTGCACGTATACCCGTAAAAATGGTGGTAGCAGAAACCTTCCGGATCCGACCATTTCATTTCGGTGTCCGCCATGCACTGACCGATCATTTGCCTGGATTTTTCAGCGTAGTCGGGCCTTTTTTCTTCTTCACGTTTGCAGGCCATGCATATGGGCTGGTGGTCATAGACCGATAAAATCCGCTGGTCATCGCCGCCGAGTTTCGCCTGGCAGCGCGGGCACGATGCCGCGCATTTCAATGAATCTTCCCACTTTTCCGTCATATTTCACCTCGTTTGCTTGGCGTTTGAACACTATTTATAGTCTCGTAAAAAGACGCAGTCAGACGACTTCGTAAAAAGACCAAGATCAAGGCTTGCGCAACCTTTAAATGTAGGGGCGAAAAATCTTTCGCCCGATTAAGTGTACGTGATATTCTTCGAAAATCGCGCGTAACGCAGATA